>JAISPN010000033.1 GCA_031274845.1 Acidobacteriaceae bacterium | reverse complement strand
CAGCACGCCGGCACCGGCTCCAACCCCTGCGGCGACGCCAGCAGCCGTCGAGACGAACACGACGCCCTCACCGGCTCCCGCGCCGGCGTCTGGTGTCGCGGCGCCAACCGCGGCGCGTGGCAGCGGCTACAGCGGGCAGGTGGCGGCGTTGAACGTGCGCAGCGAGGCGGACGCGATCGTCAAGCGGCTGAGCGCGAAAGGGTACGCCGCCTACGTGCACTCTCCGCCGGGCGCGGCGAACGTCTTTCGCGTGCGCGTCGGTGGCTATAAAACGCGGCGCGAGGCGGATGCCGTCGCCGCGAAACTCCAAAAGGAAGAGCAGTTCAAACCCTGGGTCACACGCTAAGGCTGTCGCGGACGTCGGCGCTCGCGCTGTCCGCACTCTCCGGCGCGCTGCTCGCGCTCAGCTTTCCCAAATTCGGGACGTCTGCCGTGGCATGGGTGGCGCTCGTGCCGCTGCTCGTCGCGCTCGGCACACAGCCTTTTTCACGCGCGGCGCTGCTCGGACTCACGACCGGCTTCGTCTACTTTGCGGGGACGGTCTACTGGATCACGCGCGTCATGGTGGTCTACGGCGGCCTGTCGCTGCCGGTCGCCATCCTCGTCAACCTGGCGCTCATCGCGTATCTGGCGCTCTTTCCGGCGATTTTCGCCATGGTGACCGCGCGTCTTGTCGCGGCAGGCGGGACGCCGATGCTGATGTCGGCGCCACTCGTCTGGGTCGCCACGGAACTTGGACGCACGCGTCTCTTCACCGGCTTTCCCTGGGTGCTGCTTGGCTACAGTCAGGTCGAGACGCTTCCGATCGCGCAGGTGGCCAGTCTCTTCGGCGTCTATGGGGTGTCGGCGCTCGTGGCGTCGGTCAGCGCGGCGCTGGCGATCCTGATGCTCGCGCGCGTCGGTCGTGAACGCACCGCACGCACGCCGCTCGTTGTCGTTGTCGCGACGGTGGCCGTGGTCGTGGTGTGGGGCAGTCTCCGCATTCATAGCGGCCGTCTGGTGTCTGGTGGCGAGCCTGTACGCGTCGGCTTGATTCAAGGCAACGTCAGTCAGGACGAGCGATGGGGCGACCAGCGCGCGTCGCAGATCTTTCGCGACTACCTGACGATGTCGCAGCGGGCGGCGGACAAGGGCGCCACCTTCATCCTGTGGCCGGAGTCGGCGATGCCGTTCCGGTTTGCCGAAAATCTGGCGAGCGCGGAAGTGGTCCGAGGGCTGGCGCGGGGCAACCACGCGACGCTGCTCTTTGGCAGCGATCAGGTGGATCGGACCGGGGCTGACAACCGCTGGTACAACTCGGCGTACGTCGTGGGGCCTGACGGCAACACGCGCGCCGTGTACCAGAAGATCCATCTCGTGCCGTTTGGCGAGTACGTGCCGCTCAAGAACCTCTTCTTTTTTGCGTCGCGGCTCGTCGAAGCGGTGTCGGATTTTTCTCCGGGCACCTCCGCGACGTTGTTGCCGGTGGGCGATCGGTACGCGAGCACGGCGATCTGCTACGAGGTGGTCTATCCCGATCTCGTGCGGCAGTTCGTGGCGGGCGGCAGTCAGTTGTTGACGACCATCACCAACGATGCGTGGTTTGGCGAGACGTCGGCGCCGTACCAACACTTCGCGCAAGCCTCGATGCGGGCGATTGAAAACGGCCGGTATCTGGTGCGCGCGGCGAACACCGGCATCAGCGGCATCGTGGACCCGTATGGCCGCGTGCTGGCGCGCGGCGGTCTCTTCGCGCCAGATGTCATCGTTGGCGACGTCAGATTTATCACCGAGACGACGCTCTATACGCGGACGGGGGATCTGTTTGCGTACCTGTGCACGCTGGCAACGCTCCTGCTGCTCGTCGCCGCGTGGCGCCGGTATAAAGCCGCGTGGCGCCGGTATAAAATAGCGCCTGACGTTCAAGGACACTGATGCCCACGATCGAAGACCTCCGGAAACGCTACGAAGACCTCAGCACCCGCGCTGATGATCTGCGTAGCTATCTTTGAAGCCGCCACACCCGAAGACGAACTCCATCGGCTCGAGGCGCGCGCCTCGGCGCCTGATTTCTGGAAAGATCAGGCGGAAGCGCAGAAGATTCTGCAGCGCCGCCGGCGTCTGGAGCAGGACCGCGATCTGACGCGGTCGCTCAAGAAGCGCGGCGAGGACTTGCAGGTGTTGTTCGAGTGGGCTGAGGCGGGCGAGACCGTCGACAGCGAGCTCGTGCAAGGGCTCGACGCGCTCGACGAGGAAGTGCAGGCTGGCGAGATCAAGAAGATGCTCGGCGGCGAGCACGATCGAAAAAACGCCATTCTTGCGATTCATCCCGGCGCCGGCGGCACCGAGTCGCAGGATTGGGCGGAGATGCTGCTTCGCATGTACCTGCGCTGGGCGGAGCGCCGCGGATTCAAACGCGAAGTCATCGACTATCAACCCGGCGACGAAGCGGGCCTGAAGAGCGCCACCGTCACCGTGACGGGCGAGCACGCCTACGGACTGCTCTCGGCGGAGGTGGGCGTCCACCGTCTGGTGCGGATTTCTCCCTTCGATTCAGCCGCGCGGCGGCACACCTCGTTTGCCTCGGTGTATGCGTGGCCCGAACTGCCGGACGATGTGGACATCGAGGTGCCGGAGAAAGACATCCGCGTCGACACGTATCGATCGAGCGGCGCGGGCGGTCAGCACGTCAACGTCACCGATTCGGCGATCCGCATCACGCACCTGCCGACCGGGATCGTCGTGTCGTGCCAGAACGAGCGATCGCAGCACCGGAATCGCGATTCAGCGATGCGCGTGCTCAAGGCGCGGTTGTACGACATCAAGCTCCGCGAGCAACACGAGAAGCTGCAGCAGATCAGCGGCGTGAAGAAGGACATCGCCTTCGGCAGTCAGATTCGCAGCTACGTGCTCCATCCGTATCAAATGGTCAAGGACCATCGCACGAAGGAGCAGGCGTCCGATCCGACGCGAGTGCTCGACGGCGACATCGACGAGTTCATCAAGGTGTACTTGATGAAACGCGCGACCGGCACACTGGGCGACGCTGTTGCCGACGAAGAAGACTGAGACGCCGCCGGAGCGATCGCGCCACGCGGCGGTGCTCGTCGCGGCGGGGATCTTTGCCAGCCGGATCGTCGGTCTCGTCCGGCAGCGCGTGATCAGCCACTACTTCGGCATCAGCACCGAAGCGGCGGACGCCTGGGCGGCCGGCTTTCGTATTCCGAATCTGCTCCAGAACCTGTTTGGCGAAGGCGCGCTGTCGGCGTCGTTCATCCCGGTGTACTCGCGGCTGCTGGCGCGCGGCGAGCGGGAGCGCGCCGATCGCGTGGCGGCCGGCGTCGGTGCGCTGCTGGCCTTGACTGTGGCCATCCTCGTGCTCGTTGGCGTGACGGTGACGCCGTGGCTCATTGGCGCTGTCGCGCCTGGCTTCACGGGCTCGAAGCGCGCGCTGACGATTCATGTCGTGCGCATCCTGTTTCCCGGCGCGGGGCTGCTGGTGCTCTCGGCATGGTGTCTGGGCATCCTCAACAGTCATCGACGGTTTTTTCTCTCCTACGCCGCGCCGATCGTCTGGAGCGTCGCCATGATTGTGGCGCTCGTGTGGTACGGCGGGACGCCGGATTTGTCGGCGCTCGTGCTCGTGCTCGCCTGGGCGTCGGTCGTCGGCAGCGTGCTGCAGGTCGTGGTCCAGCTTCCGGTCGTCCTCTCGGTCGCGCCGCACGTGTTCACGTACGTGACGAGTGGATTCAGAACGGCGTCCGGCGCTGCTGGTGATGACGCGACGGTTGGCACGGTGATTCGTAATTTCGTGCCGGCGTTTATCAGCCGCGGTGTCGTGCAACTGAGCGCGTATATCGACACGTTGCTCGCCAGCCTGCTGCCGACCGGCGCGGTGGCTGGTCTGATGAACGCGCAGACGCTGTATACGCTGCCGGTCAGTCTGTTCGGGATCTCGGTGTCGGCGGCGGAACTGCCGGCGATGTCTGGCGTCGCGCAGGACGAGGGATACGCGGAGCTTCGTCATCGGCTGGAGCGCGGGCTGCGTCAGATCGCCTTCTTCGTCGTCCCATCGTCCGCGGTCTTTCTGGCGTTCGGCGATGTCACGGCGGCGGCGTTGTTTCAGACCGGCCGCTTCGTGCGCGAGGACTCGCTGTACGTCTGGGGCATTCTCGCCGGGTCGGCGGTCGGCTTGCTGGCGTCGACGCACGCGCGTTTATACGCGTCCGCGCTCTACGCGTTGCGCGATACGCGGACGCCGCTTCGCTTCGCCATGGTCAGAGTCGTGGCGACGACGGTGCTGGGGTATCTGTGCGCGATTCCCTTGCCCGCGTTGCTCGCGATAAATCCCGCGTGGGGCGCGGCGGGGCTCACGGCCTCGGCGGGGATTGCTGGCTGGATTGAGATGGGGTTGCTTCGGCGCAATGTGAGGATGCGCGTCGGCGCGGTCGGCATGCAGGCGAGCGAACTCGTGCGGTTGTGGAGCGCCTCGCTTGTGGGCGTGGCCGTGGGCTGGAGCCTCAAGTGGATGATGCCAATGGGATCGCCGATTGTGACCGCGGGCGTGATTCTTGGCGCGTTCGGGGTGATCTATCTGGCGTCGACGTGGCTGCTCGGCGTGCCGGCGGCGGTCGCGCTTGTGGCCCGGGGACGTCAGCGATCGACGTAGCGCGGAAGGTTATTGCGGCGGCGCCGGAGCGGTATTGCCGCTGTTTGGCTGCGTGCCAGCGATGAACGTTTCAGTGATGGTGCCGCTGCCGCTGTTCGTTACCACGCTGCCGTCGTTTTTGTTCACCGCGACGAACACGATGTTGCCGGGCGCCTGAAACTCCGGTGGGGTCTCGACGGTTGACGAGCGCTCGGCGATGTAGCTCTTCATGAACTCCATCCAGATCGGCAGGGAGATAAACGATCCCTGTTCGGCTGTCCCGAGCGATTTGCGTTTGTCGTCGAAGCCGACCCAGACGCCAACCGTGATGTCGGGGTCGTAGCCGATGAACCACGCGTCGGTGTTGTCGTCAACCGTTCCCGTTTTGCCTGCGAGCGGCCACGTCGCCGCCATGCTGGCCGCGCGGATGCCGGTGCCGCGCACGAGGACGCCGCGGAGGATGCTGGTGATCACGTACGCCGTGTCGGCGCGAATGACATCGCTCGGCGTGCTGCGGTTTTCCTCGAGCAGGTTGCCGTCGCGATCCTTCACCGAGAGCACTGAAAACGGTTTCATCCGGACGCCCTGATTCGGGAACGTGGTGTAGGCGCTGGTCACTTCGAGCAGCGTGGCATCACCAGCGCCGAGGGCAATCGGCAGGTACGGCGGAAAGTTTTCCTCGAAGCCGAATCGTTTGGCGTAGTCGAGCACCGTCTTGGCCCCAAGCGTATCCATCATCTTGATCGCGGGGATGTTGCGTGAATCCTCAAGCGCCCAGCGCAGCGTAATCGCGCCTTCAAAGTTGCGATCGTAGTTTTGCGGGGTCCACGGCTGACCGCTGCCGCTGGGGTAGGTGACCGGTTCGTCGACGATGATCGACGCTGGCGTGAAGCCGCGGTCGATGGCCGCGGTGTAGACGAGAGGCTTGAACGTGGAGCCAAGTTGCCGGTACGCCTGAACCGCGCGATTGAACTTGCTGCGGACGAAACTCGATCCGCCAACCATCGCTTTGATCTGGCCGGTGCGATTGTCGATGGCGATGATGGCGCCCTGAACGGCTGGCGCCTGTTCGAGCGTCACTGTCAGCGTCTTCGCGGCCTCATCTTTTTTGACGATCGCGACGTCGACCAGATCGCCGGGCGCGAACAGATCCGCCGTCGATGTCTTGCGCGTCCACTGGTAGTCCGCGCGATCGAGATCCGCGTGGAAGGCGCCGATGCGCAGGCGCGCCGGGCCGGTCTTGGGCGCGGACTCGACGAGTGCCGGAACGTAGTCGCCAGCGTTCATCGGACGATTCCAGCGCTCGTCGTTAAAGCCTTCGATCGTGTGCTTTTCGGTCAACACGTTCCGCGTCGGCTTCCGCCAGCCATGACGTTTCTCGTAGGCGCGGAGTCCATGTTCGAGCGCATTATTGGCGAGCGTCTGCAGCGCCGGATCGAGCGTCGTCGTCACCGAGAGGCCATGTTCGTAGAGCGCCTTGGCGCCGTAGACGCGCTCCAGATACTTGCGCACTTCCTCGACGAAGTAGGGCGCGATTCCGGGCGGCTGTGTGGGCTGTCCGCGCGTGACGATCGGTCTGTTTTTCGCGTCGTCCGCGTCTTTTTGCGAGATGTACCGTTCGTCGGCCATCCGCTGCAGGACGACGTTGCGACGGATGGTCGCGCGTCGCATATCGACATACGGACTCTGACGTTCGGGCGACTGGAAGCTGCCGGCGATGAGCGCCGCTTCTTCAAGCGATAGATCCTTATTGCTCTTGCCGAAGTAGATTTGCGACGCGGCTTCGACGCCGTAGGCGCCGTGCCCGAGGTACATCTGGTTGCAGTAGATCGTGAAGATCTCGCGCTTCGTGTAGCGCTTTTCAATCTGAATCGCGAGGATGATTTCCTTGATCTTCCGTTCGAGCGATTCGGCGGTCGTCTCTTCGTTTTTCGAGGTGAGACCGAATTGATCCTTGAGGTTTCTGGCGAGTTGCTGCGTCAGCGTGCTGGCGCCCTGCGCGCGGCGGCGCTCGATGATGTCCTTGATGCCGGCCGCGGCGACGCGCCACATGTCGACGCCAAAGTGCTGTTCGAATTCCGCGTCCTCCGTGGCGATGATGCCTTCGCGGAGCAGCGGGTTGATGTCGTCGTAGCCGACGACCACTCGGCGCTCGGTCGCAAACTCCCCGATCACCTGACCGTTGGCGCCAAGCACGCGCGTAATCGTGCTCGGCGTGTAGTTGTCGAGCGCTGAGATTTGCGGCAGGTCGCCTGCATACGCGAAGAGCAGGCCGCTCACGGAGCCGAGGAGTGCGGCCACGATGAACAGCGCGACGAGGCCAGCGTTGCGGGCAAAACGAACGACGTAATGGGTCAACGCTCGTTATTATCGCCTCGCGCGGCCTCGGTTGTGCCCGCTATTGGTGTAACGATTGGCGTTCGGGCGATTTCTGGTTTTAAACATTGACTAGTAAGGACTCATATTTTATACTTGTGAAGTTGTCACTTTTAAAGAAAGCGCGCATGGCGCGATGAGGTATACGGGAATGAGCAAAATCATCGGAATCGACCTGGGCACGACCAATTCAGTGGTGGCGGTGATGGAAGGCGGCGAGCCGGTCGTCATTACGAACCCTGAGGGAGGACGGTTGACGCCGTCGGTCGTGGCGTTTGCCAAGAACGGCGAGCGGCTGGTTGGTCAGGTCGCCAGACGTCAGGCGGTGACGAATCCTGAGAACACGATCTTCTCGATCAAGCGTTTTATGGGACGCCGGGTCGATGAAGTGAATGAAGAGATGAAGATGGTGCCGTACCACACCGTGCCCGACGGGCAGCGCGTGGCGGTCTCCGTGCAGGGGCAGTCGAAGCCGTTGACGCCGCCGGAAATCTCCGCGATGGTTCTGCAGAAGCTGAAGCAGGCGGCCGAGGAATATCTCGGTCAGAGCGTGTCGAAAGCGGTCATCACCGTGCCGGCCTACTTCAACGACGCGCAGCGTCAGGCGACCAAGGACGCCGGTCAGATTGCCGGCCTCGAAGTCATGCGCATCGTCAACGAGCCGACGGCGGCGGCGCTGGCCTACGGCCTCGACAAGAAGAAGGAAGAGACGATCGTCGTGTACGACTTCGGCGGCGGGACGTTCGACGTCTCGATTCTCGAAGTTGGCGAAGGCGTGGTTGAAGTCAAGGCGACCAACGGCGACACGCACCTTGGCGGCGACAACCTCGATCAGCGCATCATCGACTGGATCATCGCCGAGTTCAAAAAGAGCGACAGCATCGATCTCGGGAAAGATCGCATGGCGCTTCAGCGGCTCAAGGAAGCGGCGGAGAAGGCCAAGATGGAGCTCTCCACGGTGATGGAGACCGACATCAACCTGCCGTTCATCACGGCCGATCAGAGCGGGCCGAAACACCTGCAGATGAAGCTGACGCGCGCGAAGTTCGAGCAGTTGGTGGACGATTTGCTGCAGCGGACCGTGGGTCCGACGAAGCAGGCGCTCGCCGATGCCGGTGTCGACGCGTCGAAGATTGACGAGGTCGTGCTGGTGGGCGGATCGACCCGCATCCCGCGCGTCCAGCAGATTGTTAAGGAGCTGTTCGGCAAGGAGCCGCACAAAGGGGTGAACCCCGACGAGGTCGTCGCGATTGGTGCGGCCATTCAGGCGGGCGTGCTCGCGGGCGACGTCAAGGATCTGCTGCTCCTCGATGTGACGCCGTTGTCGCTCGGCATCGAGACGATGGGCGGCGTGATGACGACGCTGATTCCGCGCAACACGACAATCCCGACGCGGAAGAGCGAGGTGTTCTCGACCGCGGCCGACAGTCAAACCAGCGTGGAAGTTCACGTGCTTCAGGGTGAACGCTCGCTCGCGCGCGATAACCGGACGCTCGGCCGGTTCCATCTGATGGGATTGCCGCCGGCGCCGCGTGGCGTGCCGCAGATCGAAGTCACCTTCGACATCGACGCCAACGGCATCGTCAACGTGCAGGCGAAAGATCGCGGCACGGGGCAGGAACAGAAGATCACCATTACCGCGTCGAGCGGCCTGAACAAGGACGAAGTCGACCGGATGATGCGCGAAGCGGAATCGCACGCCGAAGACGATCGGAAGCGGCGCGAGGAGATCGAGACGCGCAACCGTGCCGATCAGGCGGTGTACGGCGCGGAGAAGTTCATCAGGGACTCGGGCGACAAACTGACGGCTGGCGACAGGCAGGCGATCGAAAGCGCCGCGGAGGCGCTCAAGAAAGCCATCGAGTCGAACGACGCGGCGGCCATCACGCGCGCGATGGAGACGCTGACGGAAGCGCAGCACAAGGCGGCTTCCGCGCTCTATCAATCGGCCCCAGGCGGCGGTCCCGACGGGCAGGGCAATCCCGGACAGCCGGGAGGCGGCCCGGATGGTGGCGCCGGCGCGGCGTCCGGCCAGCAGCGTCCGGGGAACGGCGACGTGATCGACGCCGAGGTGGTGGACTAATCGCACGCGCTTAGCGATGTGACGTGTGATGGATCTCTATCTCATACTCGGCATCACGCGCGCGGCCTCGCTTGACGAGATCAAGCGCGCGTACAAGCGGCTGGCGCGCCGGCTCCATCCGGACATCAATCCCGGGGACCGGATGGCGGCGCGGCAGTTCCTCGAAATCTCCGAGGCGTACGAGACGCTCAGCGATCCCGCGCGCCGGCAGCACTACGACGCGGGCGGTGTGCTGCCGGGCGGCGACGGGTCGGTGGCGTTCGGGTTCGAGGGCTTTGATTTCTCGATGAGCACAGAGGGCGCGGCGGCCTCGACCTTCGGTGATCTGTTTGCCGACGTGTTCGAGCAGCGCGCCGCGGCGCACAGAAGCCCTGGCGAGCGTGG
>JAISPN010000028.1 GCA_031274845.1 Acidobacteriaceae bacterium | reverse complement strand
TCCACCTGTCGCTGCTCCTCGTCACGCACGACTTCGGCGTGATTGCCGAAACGGCGGATCGTGTCGCCGTCATGTACGCGGGCCGCATCGTTGAAGCAGGCCCTGTGCGCGAGGTGCTCAGACATCCGGCGCATCCCTACACGCAAGGACTGCTGGCCTCCATCCCTGGCACCACGCGCGGATCGCGGCTCAAGACGATTATTGGCGCCGTTCCAATGCTCGGCGCCTTGCCGCGCGGCTGTCCGTTTCATCCGCGCTGTCCGTCTCGTTTCGCGCCGTGCGACGAGCAGCCGCCGGCGGAGTATTCGATCTCGCCAAATCACTCGGCGCGGTGCTACCTGCACGATCCGTCGACGATCCCTCCACCGGCCGTTCACGACGCCACCGCCTGATGCCACTGCTCGAAGTCGCTCATCTCGTCAAACGCTTCCATCGTGGCGGCGGTCTGCTCTCGCGCGGCACCTCCATCACCGCTGTGGACGATGTGAGTTTTGCCATCAACGCGGGCGAGACCTTTGGCCTCGTCGGTGAAACCGGCAGCGGCAAGACCACGACAGGACGATGCATCCTGCGTCTTGTCGAGCCCACGTCGGGTGAAGTCCGCTTCGGCGGCCACAATGTGCTGACAATGCCGCGCCGCCAGTTGCGTGAGGCGCGTCGGCACATGCAGATCGTGTTTCAGGACCCGTACTCGTCGCTCAATCCACGGATGCGCGCGCGAGAGATCGTCGAGGAACCGCTCGTCATTCACAAGCTCGGAGATACGCACGCGCGGAAAACGCGCGTCGAAGAACTGTTCTCTCTCGTCGGGCTCGACGCGGGACACCTCGAACGGTATCCGCATCAGTTCAGCGGCGGACAGCGGCAGCGCATCGGGCTCGCGCGCGCGCTGGCGCTTCATCCGTCACTGCTCGTGCTCGACGAACCGGTGTCGGCGCTCGACGTCTCGGTGCAAGCGCAGGTCATCAACCTGCTCACCGACCTGCAGCAGCGTCTCCATCTGACGTACCTGTTCATCTCGCACGATCTGCACGTGGTGCGGCACATTTGCAACCGCGTCGCCGTGATGTATCTGGGATCGATCGTGGAGATGGCGCCCACCGAGACGATCTTCAGCCGCGCGCGTCATCCGTACACGCAGGCGCTCTTGTCGGCGATTCCGGCACACGACCCGGACGAGCCGCGATCGCGCATCAAGCTAGAGCGAGACGCCATCGATCGGGCGTGTCCTCTCCGAGAAATCGCAGAGGGGCACTTCGTCCGCGCGTAGACCTACAGAATCCCCCGCTTGAACGCGTCACGTTCGGCGGACACGCATGCGTGAGCGGAATGACAGCTGGTGCGCGGACGGCTGTCGCGTTACGCCGCGCGGCGGATGTCGTTCTCGACCTGTCCGTCGCGAATGTGGATCGTGCGGTACGCGTACGCGGCAACGTCAGGCTCGTGCGTGACGAGGACGATGGTGTTGCCCGACTGGTGCAGCCGTTCGAAGAGCGCCATGATCTCGACACCCGTTTTCGAATCGAGGTTTCCGGTCGGCTCGTCGGCCAGCAGAATCGACGGGGTGTTGACGAGCGCCCGCGCAATGGCGACGCGCTGACGCTGGCCGCCCGACAGTTCGTTGGGGCGATGCATCATCCGGCTCGCAAGCTCCACCTTTTCGAGCGCCGTCTTCGCGCGCTGCTCACGCTCATGGGCGGTCACGCCGGCGTAAACGAGCGGCAACTCGACATTCCTGAGCGCCGTCGCGCGCGGCAGCAGGTTAAAGGTCTGGAACACGAACCCGATCTCTTCGTTGCGGATACGCGCCAGCTCGTTGTCGTTCATCTGGCTCACCTGCTTGCCGTTCAGCAGATACGACCCCTTGCTCGGCGTATCGAGGCACCCGATCAAGTTCATCAAGGTTGATTTGCCCGAGCCCGACGGCCCCATGATGGCGACATATTCACCCTGTTCAATCTGAATCGACACGCCTTTCAGCGCGTGAATTTCCTCTTCCCCCATCACGTAGGTTTTCCAGAGGTCGACGGTTTCGATGAGTGCCATGGTGGTATGTGAGACGAAAACCAGCGGAACGCGGTTCATTTTATCTGGTCATCGGGTGATCTGGTCGTCTGGTCATTGACATCCGTCCCCGTCACCAATGACCAGACAACCAGATGACGAGATCACCAGATGATCGCTAGCCCTCCTGCCCCTCGTACTGCGACTTGAGGCGGGCGACGACGGAAGGATCGGCGAGCGTGGTGGTATCGCCGAGCGCCTTGCCTTCGGCGATGTCGCGCAGCAGGCGACGCATGATCTTGCCCGACCGGGTCTTGGGCAGATCCGCGGCGAACAGAATGTCCTCGGGGCGCGCGATCGCGCCGATCTTGTGCGCGACGTGCGCCTTCAGTTCGTCCGCGCACGCCTTCGACGGCTGCTGCCCTTCCTTGAGCGTGACGAACGCGGCAATCGCCTGCCCCTTGATCTCGTGCGCGCGGCCGACGACCGCCGCCTCGGCGACGCTGGGATGATCGACCAGCGCGCTTTCCACTTCCATCGTCCCGATCCGATGGCCCGCCACATTCAGCACATCGTCGACGCGGCCGAGCAGCCAGAAGTTGCCATCCGCGTCTCGCTTGGCGCCATCGCCGGTGACGTACACATCCGTGCCCCACCTGTTCCAGTACTGACGCACGTAGCGATCGGGATCGCCGTAGATGCCGCGCAACATCGCCGGCCACGGACGTGTCAGCACCAGCAGCCCCCCGCCCGCGCCTTCGAGCGTCTCGCCGCGCTCGTTTCGAATCTCGGCCGTGATGCCCGGAAACGGCCGTGACGCCGAGCCGGGCCGAAGCGTCGTGATGCCGGGGAGCGGCGTGATCATGATCGCGCCGGTTTCGGTCTGCCACCACGTATCGACGACCGGACAGCGCTCGCCGCCGATGACGCGGTAGTACCACACCCACGCCTCGGGATTGATCGGCTCGCCGACCGAGCCAATCAACCGCAGCGTCGACAGATCGTGACGCGCGGTCCACTCGGTGCCCCACCGCATGAACGCGCGAATCGCCGTCGGCGCGGTGTAGAAAATCGTGACGCCGTATTTCTCGACGAGCGCCCAGAACCGATCCTTGTCCGGCCAGTCGGGCGCGCCTTCGTACATCAGCACTGTCGCGCCATTCGCCAGCGGGCCGTAGACCACGTAGCTATGCCCGGTCACCCAGCCGATATCCGCCGTGCACCAATAGACATCCTCGTCTTTCAGATCGAACACGAGCTTCGTCGTCGCATACGTGCCGGTGAGATAGCCGCCGGTCGTGTGCATGATGCCCTTCGGTTTGCCGGTGGTGCCGGAGGTGTAGAGGATGTACAGCAGATCCTCGGCGTCCATCGGTTCCGGATCGCACTTGGCCGAGGCCTCCTGCATCAGGCGGTGATACCAGTGATCGCGCCCTTCCATCACGTGGACCGGGATCGAGCGATCGCCGCGCTGGACGATCACCACATGGCGGATCGACGGCGTCTCTTGCAACGCTTCGTCGGCCACCTGCTTGAGCGGCACGATCTGGCCGCGGCGATAGCCGCCATCGGCGGTCACGAGCAGCGTCGCCTGCGCATCGTTGATGCGATCGCGGAGCGATTCCGCGCTGAAGCCGCCGAAGATGACGTTGTGAACCGCGCCGATGCGCGCGCAGGCAAGCATCGCAATCGCCAGTTCCGGAATGAGCGGCAGGTAGAGGGCGACGCGATCGCCCTTCCGCACGCCAAGCGATTTCAGGACGTTCGCAAACTGCGAAACCTCTCGATAGAGATCGAAGTAGGTCAGCGTGCGCGTGTCGCCCGGCTCGCCTTCCCAGATAATCGCCGCCTTGTTGCGCCGCGCGCCGCGCGCGTGACGATCGACGCAGTTGACGCTCGCATTGAGCTGGCCGCCCACGAACCACTGCGCGTGCGGCGGCTGCCAGTCGAGGACGCGCGTCCAGGGCCGCGACCAGTCGAGTTCCGCCGCAAACGCCGCCCAGAACGCTTCCGGATCGCGGTCGGCCTGCGCGTACACCGCCGGGTCGTGGACGTGCGCCGTCCGCGCGAACTCGGCAGGCGGGGGAAACGAACGGTCTTCTTTCAGGAGATCGTCGAACTCAGCGGTCTTCTGTTGTGACATATCAGCCTCGCGCACATATTGGGCGCAGGCTGAAGTCTACAAAGAGTCGGCGGGTGGCGCCACTCGCCGCGAAAAAATAGCGGCGCCGAGCACGCCACCAAGCGTCGAGAAGATGGAACCGATGACGAGGAATACGCAGGCGACCAGAAATCCGCCCAGCAGACTGAAGAGCACCTGCCCGAAGAAACCGGCATCGGCGCGTTGCGCCGTGTAGTTTTCGAGCACCTGTCGAAGTTCAGGCGGGAAGTTGTTTGCCGTCGTCAGCACGCGCTCGAGAATGGCGCGCTCCATCGGCGCGGTGATCATCCCGACCGGAATGGAGACAACGAAGACGACCGCCGCGCTAAAGAGCCCCGCGAACAGGCCGACCAGCGCGCCGTCACCAGGTGTAATCGGCGTGGACTGATTCTGCTGGAGCAGATACGCCGCCAGGAGTCCGCCGGTGACCACCCACAGACAGCAACAGAGATTCGCCGCGCTGACGAGCGGGAGCGCCGACAGCACTCCCGTGGCGATTCCGCCGAGGAGGGCTGGCCGCAGATACGGCGACCTAGTCGTAGTACTCCCGTCCAAGATGGGTAATGAGCTCTTCGCCCTTGAGGTAACGGAGCGTGTTCTTCAGCTTCATCAACTGGATGAAGAGGTCGTGCTCGGGGTAGAGATCCTTCGCGTGCATCGGGCTCTTGAAGTAGAACGAGAGCCACTCCTGAATCCCCTTCATGCCGGCGCGCCGGGCGAGATCGAGGAAGAGCGCGACGTCGAGCACGATGGGCGCCGCCAGAATGCTGTCGCGGCAGAGGAAGTTGATCTTGAGCTGCATCGGGTACCCGAGCCAGCCGAAGATGTCGATGTTGTCCCAGCCTTCCTTGTTGTCGCCGCGCGGCGGGTAGTAGTTGATGCGGACGACGTGCGAGAGATCCTTGTAGAGATCCGGGTAGAGGTGCGGCTGGAAGATGTAGTCGAGCGCCCCCTTCTTGCTTTCTTCCTTCGTCTTGAACGACTCCGGATCGTCGAGCACTTCGCCGTCGCGGTTGCCAAGAATGTTGGTCGAGTACCAGCCGTTGACGCCGATCATGCGCGCCTTGAGCCCCGGCGCGATGACAGTCTTGATGAGCGTCTGGCCGGTCTTCATGTCGTTGCCGCACACCGGCGAGCCGGTCTTGGCCGCCAACTCCTGCAGCGCCGGCACCTCCGCGCTCAGGTTCGGCGCGGCGTTGCCGTACGGGATGCCTTCGCTGATTGCCGCGTACGCGTAGATCATGCTCGACGCAATCGCCGGATCGCTCTCGGCCAGCCCCTTCTCGAACGCCGCCAGCGACCGGTGACACGGCGCTTCCTGCATGAAGATTTCCGTGCTACCCGCCCAGATGAGCACGAGGCGATCGCAGTGGTGGGTCTTCTTGAAGGCGCGGATGTCGGCGATGAGCTGATCGGCCAGATCCTTCTTGTTCTTGCCCTTCTTGACGTTCGGGCCGTCGAGCCGCTTGACGTATTGCCGATCGAATACGGCCGGCATCGGCTTGATGGCCGACAGCTCGTCCTTCACCTGTTCGAGCAGTTTCTCCTCGAGCACGCCGGCGTGTTTCGCCGCCTCGTAACAGTTGTCCTCGAAGATGTCCCAGCCGCCAAAAACGATGTCGTTCAGTTCGGCGAGCGGCACGAATTCTCGAATGAGCGGCGAGCGGCCGTCGGTGCGTTTGCCGAGGCGGATCGTCCCCATTTCGGCGAGCGATCCAATCGGCTTCGCGAGTCCTTTACGGATGGCGAAGACGCCGGCGATGGTCGTCGTGCTGACCGCGCCGAGACCGACGAGAAGAATGCCAAGCTTGCCACGGGCGGGAGCAATTTCAACAGGTGTAGACACGGGCAAAAACTATATCATCAACCTTCGATGATCCCCTTGAGACGCAAACACGATCCGCACGCGCTCGCCGTCGGCATGGCCGGAACCAGGCTGGGCGACCGCTTCGTCCAGATCGGCTGCGCGGACGGCGGACGCCTCGCCGCCATTGCCGCCACCGTCGGACTGTCCGGGCGCGCGGTGGTCGTCGTGAACGACGCGGCCGCCGCCACGCGCGCCGAAAAAGGGGCGCGGGCGCAGGGGGTCCACCTCGAAATCGAGACAGGCACGCCCGAGGCCACGGGACTCGACGGCGACGCGGCCGATCTCGTGCTCATCGACGATACCGCTGGCGCCTTCACGGCGATGACCGATGACGCACGGACCGCCGCACTCCGGGAAGCGCTGCGGCTGCTGCGGCCTGGAGGACGCGCGATGGTTGTCGGCACGACCGGCCAGAGCGGCTGGACCGCGTTTATCTCACGCGCATCACGCACCATCAGCGTTGACGCCCGCCCCCTGTTCGAAGCCGCTGGTTTCCGCGCCACGCGTGTCCTCGGCGAGCGCGAAGGGCTGATCTTCGTCGAAGGCGCAAAGGCGCGCGCGTAAATGCGACAGCGCCACACGCGCTATCGCAAACAGGTCAGGTGACGTCCGCCGTCAATCGGAATCGTCTCCCCCGTCATCCACGCGGCTTGGTCAGACGCGAGATAGACGATGAGCGCCGCCACCTCCTCGGGACGCCCCGGACGTCCGAGCGGATGCGTCTCCTTCGAGCGCGACAGGAACGCGTCGTACTGCTCGTCGTTCATGCCGCCGCGGCGGTGCAGGCTGGTCACCGTCACGCCGGGATTCACCGCGTTCACGCGCACGCCGTGCGGCGCCATCTCAAGCGCGGCGCACCGCGTCAGGTGATCGACGCCCGCCTTGCTCACGCAGTACGCGAGCACGCCGGCAAACGACCGGAGTCCGTTGACGCTCGATACGTTAATGACCGCGCCGCGACGCGCCTTGAGGTGCGGCGTCGCCTCGCGCATCAACCGGAACGGCGCGCGAAGGTTGATGTGCATCATCTGGTCCCACGCCTCGTCAGACGTGCTCTCGACAGTTCCGGTCGCGATGACGCCTGCGGCATTCACCAACACGTCGATGCCACCGAACGCGTCCACCGCGGCACGCACGATCGTGGCTGGCGCGCGGTCGGCGGTCACATCAGCGGCGCAGACAACGACCTCCGCGCCAGACGAACCGGCATCTGTCCGGATCGCTGCCGCCAGTGATTCAAGAGACGCCGCGTCCCGCGACACGAGAACGAGCCGGGCATGCTGACGCGCCAGTTCGAGCGCCGTGGCGCGGCCAATTCCGCTGCTCGCGCCAGTGACGATGATTGATTTTTGCGAGAGAGACATGCGCGTAGTCTATGCCGACTTTGGCGCGAGGCAGATCGCATCCGATTCCGCGTGCGGTATCGCCGCAACGACCTCACCGATTAAGATGTCGACGTGTCTCTCCTCACGACGGCGCTGGGCCTGAGCCTTCTTGGCAGCTCCGGCGGCTTGCTGGTCGCCTCCTCGCTTCTGCTGTTCAACGACACGCTTCGCCGGCGTCTGGTGCCGTGGCTGGTCAGCTACGCGGTCGGCGCGCTGCTCGGCATTGCGCTACTGGCGCTGCTGCCCGAAGCGCTTGAACTCCTGCACCCGACCTACGTCTTCAGCACGTTGCTCGCCGGCATCCTCGTGTTCTTCATGCTCGAAAAGCTCGTGCAGTTGCGGCACTGCCACACGGACGAATGTCAGGTCCACGGCGCCACCGCGCAACTCGTGCTCGTCAGCGACGCGGTCCACAACTTCATCGACGGCGCCATCATCGCCACCGCCGTCATGACGTCCGTGCCGCTCGGCGTCAACACCGCCATTGCCGTGGCCGCGCACGAGATTCCGCAAGAGGTGGGCGATGTCGCCATCCTGCTGGCGGCCGGATACAGCCGCCGCCGCGCGCTGCTCCTGAACGTCGTCTCTGGCGTATCGGGCCTGCTCGGCGCGCTCTTCGCGTTCGCGACGGTCTCGGTCGTGCCGAACATCCGTCCCTACGTGCTGTCGTTCGCGTCGGCAAGTCTGCTGTACATCGCCATGTCCGATCTGATTCCAAATCTGCACCGCGGCCAGATCGACCGCAACGCGCTCCGGCAGGTGCTGCTCATCGCCGCCGGCATCATCACCATCGTCATCTTCGAACACGCGATCGGCTGAAGGAGTTCACGTGGCGCTCGACGCAGCGAATCTCTCAACCGTCCAGAAGATGTGGCGCCGCGAAGTCGAAGCGGCGGCGACGTACCGTCACCTCGCCGCACGCGAACAGGACTCGCACCGCCGCGACATCCTCACGCGGCTGGCCGAGCAGGAAGAGAAACACGCCACGCGCTGGGCGGAACGGATCGAAGCGACCACCGGCGTCCGTCCGGACCCGGCCAGCGTCGAACAAGGACTCACCTGGTTTCAGCAGATCTCCGATCCAAACGTCGTCCTCCATCGTCTCGAACAGGAAGAGAATCGCGCGGAAGAAGAGTACGACCACTTGATCGCGCGCTTGAACGACCCGGCCGATCGGCAGATTGCCGAAGAAGCAAAGTTTGAAGAACGCGACCACGCCGTTGTGCTGCGCACGCTGGCAGGCGGCGCGGCGCCGACCGCGCGCTCCGCGCTCGACGCCATCCTCAGACGTGAACGCTGGCACGTGCGCGGCACGGGATGGATCGGCAACGCGATCTACGGCATGAACGACGGCCTTGGCGCCGTGTTCGGCATCGTGTCCGGCATGGCGGGCTACACCGGCGGCAGCTCGGTCGTCCTCGCCGCGGGTCTCGCCGGCACGCTGGCAAGCGCGCTCTCGATGGGCTCCGGCGCGTATCTGGCGTCGAAATCGGAACGCGAAGTCTACGAAGCCGAAATCGAACGCGAACGCGCCGAGATCGAAGAAGACCCGCACGAAGAGCTGGTGGAGCTTGAACTGTTCTACCAATTGAAGGGGCTGTCGCCGGACGAAGCCCGCAACATGGCCGAGCGCATTCAGAAGGAGCCGAAGCAGTTTCTCCGCGCCCTCGTCCACGAAGAGCTCGGACTGTCGGAAGAAACATTTCCCAATCCGCTGACGGCCACGCTGTCCGCGACCATCTCCACCGCCATCGGCGGATTCATTCCGATCGTGCCGTTCTTCTTCACGGTCGGCATGCCCGCGATCGTTGCGTCGTTCATCATCAGCACGATCGCGCACTTCGCGGTCGGCGCGTCGAAGGCGATGGTCACGACACGGTCGTGGTGGGCCAGCGGTCTCGAGATGACGCTCGTCGGCATTCTCGAAGCCGCCATCACCTACGGATTAGGATTCGCCTTCGCGAGCCGGTAACCGCACGCGCGCGGCCGCAGCCGGCGCAAATGTTCCGTGTATGATGGCAGTCACCCGGATGTCTTCGAAAGATCAGCACACGCACGGCAGCGAACAGCTCGGACCCACACCTTCGTCCGAAGCGATCACGAACAACATCCGCGTCGAAGTGCGCGCGCAGTACGCGGCCGAACAGTCGCAGCCGTTTCAGGGACAGTGGTTCTTCCACTACACCGTGCGCATCACCAACGAAGGCGAAAAGACCGTCCAACTCATCAGCCGTCACTGGACCATCACCGACGTCACCGGCAAGATCAAGGAAGTCACCGGATCGGGCGTCGTCGGCGAGCAACCGATCCTCGTGCCCGGCGAGTCGTTTCAGTACACGTCAGGCTGCCCGCTCGCGACCGCGAGCGGCGTCATGAGCGGCACCTACCAAATGGTGACCGAAGACGGCGACCACTTTGACGTCGAAATCGCCCCGTTCGCACTGCAGGAACCGTACACCATTCACTAAGTCATCTGGCCGTCTGGTGATCTGGTCGTCTGGTCATTGAGTGACGGCCGGGCACTCGTGAACCGCGCGCGCCGGAAGCGGTGTTCGGCTTCCAGCGAGCGCGGGCATCACATATTCGACGTTACCGCGGCGGCAGTGGCACTAACTCCGTGGGGGGCACGTACACCGAGAACGAAGCTTTATAGCCGCCGTCCACGGTGGTGACGGTAATTGTCGCCGACCCCGCGCCAACCGTTGTGAAGAACCCGCTGCTGCTCACAGTGGCGACATTATTGTTGCTGCTGGACCAGATCACCGCCGTGTTCGTGGCATTGGCAGGTAACACCTTCGCAGCAAGTGCGATTTTGTAGCCGACGGCCAAGGGAGGAATATTCGTACCACTCATCGTGGAACCGTCGTAACTGTTCAGGATCGAGACGCCGGTGACGGAAACCGTCGGAGCATCCACCGCGATGATCACGAGGCTGGCGGTAAAGCCGCCGTCCTCGGTAGTCACCGTCACGGTGAACGGGTCCTGCGTGCCAAACGTAAGGTCCGCGGTAAGGGGACCAGTGGGGGTCACGGTGGAGCCGCCTCTGCTCAGAGACCACGTCACCTTTTTGTTCAAGGCGTTGCTGGGCAACACCGCCGCCGTGAGGTGGATCGTCTGTCCCAGCACGCCGTGCGTCGACCCCGACGGGCTCATCGTGACGCCGGTCACATGGATCACACTCGCTGGTGGCGGGTTTGTCGAGATGGCCGGCGTGACAGTCACCGTGCTGGTGGCGGTCAGGCCAATGCAGATCTGGCAGGAAGCGGCGCCGGCGGTAATGGTGGCCACACCCACACCGACCGCCGTGACCTTTCCGGTATTGTCCACCGTCGCGACCGCGTTGTTGCTGCTAGACCACGACACCGTTTTGTTGGTGGCGTTGGCTGGCGTCACCGTGGCCGTGAGCGTGCTCGTATCGCCCTGAGTCAGATTGAGCGTGGTGGGCGTCACCGAAAGGCCAGTGGCAAGCACACCTGCATTGGGGTTGGCGTCGATGCTGACGATGACCGTGCTGGTCGCGGTTTTACCGCCATCTTCCGTCGTGGCCGTGATTGTGGCTGTTCCCGGAGTGCCAGCCGTCACCGTCCCGGTATCGTCCACAGTGGCTACCACGATATTGCTGCTGGACCACGTCACCTTTTTGTTGGTGGCAGTGGCGGGCGTCACCGTGGCCGTGAGTGTCCCCTTGTTGCCCTGAGTCAAACTGAGCGAGGCGGGCGTCACCGAAATACCGGTCACCGCGATCGTGAGGGGAATTGAACCGCCGGTGGTGATTCCTCCAGACGAGGGGCCAGGCCCGGTCTTGTCAGGAGCGTTTGGATTGTTCCCCGAGCAGCTCACCATCAGAAGCGCCGCCATCGCGATCGCTCCGCTGTAAAGAAATCCTGTCCGTGTCATTGTTCTCTCCATGCTGTTGTGTCCATGTCGGACGTGTGTTCTGTTGTCACTTGATATAAACGAATGAAGCGACACAAACGAACATCAACGACAAAATACGAACAGCGAGAAACAGAAAACGAAGAGGATCTGGTCATCTCTTCATCTGGCGACCTGGCGATCTGGGCGTCTGGTCATTTTTTAGGGAGGGGGCAAAGCGCAGCGACCGGGCGCAGACGATCCAAACATCCCCCCAATCAATCAATGACCAGACGACGAGGATGATCAGATGAGCTAATGACCGGATTGAAACGCTCTGATGGCGTCGAGGAACGCGGCGCCGAAGTCCGCGGCCTTCTTTGCGCCGACGCCGTAGATGTCGTGCAGATCCTCTTGGGTCGACGGCTTGCGCTGCGCCATGTCGCGCAGCGTCGTGTCGTGGAAGATGACGTAGGGCGGCACGCCGCGCTCACGCGCGAGCGAGAGACGCACGGCGCGTAACGCGTCAAACAGCGCCTGATCCGCGCCGCTCGACACGATCCCTTCGCCGCGCGTACGCGATTTGCTCCGGCGCGGTTCGCTTTGCCGGTACAGCTCGCAACGTCCTTCGCCCTTGAGCAGCGACGCGCCTTCCGTGGTCAGACGCAGCACGGGATACGGATCGCCCTCACGCGACAGCCAGCCATCCGCGACCAGCTGCTCGATGTATCCGCGAATGGCGGCGCCTGATTCCTCGCGCAGCAACCCAAACGTCGAGAGCGTGTCGTGCCCCGCGGCCTGCACCTTGTCGGTCGCTTTGCCGTGGAGCACATCCGTTACGTGACCGACGCCCCACGTCTGCCGCACTCTCGCGACGCACGACAAAATCTTTCTCGCCACCGTCGTCGCTTCGTCGACGGCCTGCAGTTCCTTGAGGCACCAGTCACAGTTGCCGCACTCGCCGCGCGTCCACGCTTCGCCGAAATACTCGACGAGCGCGCGATGACGGCACCGCGTTCCCGCGGCATAGCGTTCCATGTCGCGGAGCAGCGTCCGGCTGCTGTCGCTCCACTCGCCGTTCCCTTCGAGCATCTGCCGCCAGCGGACGAAGTCGGCGCCGGAGTAGATCAACACGCACTCGGCGGAAAGTCCGTCTCGTCCGGCGCGGCCAGCCTCCTGCTGATAATGCTCCAGCGACCGCGGCGCGCCGTTATGGACGACGAAGCGTACGTTCGAGCGATCGATCCCCATTCCGAAGGCGACGGTCGCCACAACGATGTCGGCGCGCTCGTCGATGAAGTCGTCTTGCGCCCGCGCGCGCACGGTGTCGGAGAGTCCGGCGTGATAGGGGACCGCGGCGTGCCCCTCCGACTTCAACCACTCCGCGACCGATTCCACTTCCCGCCGCGACGTGCAGTAGATGATGCCGGCTTCGCCGTCGTGACGAGCGAGGATGTTGCTGATCTGCTGTTGAAGCACGCCGCGCCTCAACACGCGGTACACCAGATTCGGACGATCGAACGATCCGACCAGCACCGCTGGCTGCTGAAGACGAAGCTCGTTGACGATGTCGCCGCGGACGCGTTCGGTGGCCGTCGCGGTAAACGCATGAAACGACGCGTCAGGAAAATCATCGCGCAGGCGGCCAAGCTGACGGTACTCCGGACGAAAATCGTGTCCCCACTGGCTGATGCAGTGCGCTTCGTCGATCGCGATGAACCTCACCGAGAACTGCGACAGCATCCGCCGGAAGACGTGGCTTCCCTCACCAACCAGCCGCTCCGGCGACACGTACAGCAAACGGATCTCGTCGCGCTTGAGCGCCGCCACGACGGCGTCTCGTTCACCCATCGTTTGCGTGCTGTTCAAGTACGCCGCCGATACGCCGTCGACGCGCAAGCCGTCGACCTGATCTTTCATCAGCGAGATGAGCGGCGACACGACGACCGCGACGCCGTGCCGTCCGTCGGGCGCGCGATCGAGCACCAGCGCCGGCGCCTGAAAGCAGAGCGACTTGCCGCCGCCGGTGGGCAGCACGAGCACGCTGTCGCGGCGTTCGAGCACCGCGTGCATCGCGTCACGCTGGAGCGGTCGAAAGTCGGAGAAGCCCCAGACGCGATGAAGTGTGTCGCGTAGCGTCTGGTCGTGCAGGGCGGTCAATGTTTTCTTGCGTAGTGCGCGACGACGTAGTCGTCGACGAGGTGCTGAAACGCCGCCGACAACTCTTCATACGTCCCGCGCAGCGTCGTCGCGTGCGTGCCGTCGATGTAGATCGGACAGTTCGGCGCTTCGCCGGTCCCAGGCAGGCTGATGCCGATGTTCGCCGCCTTCGATTCGCCGGGCCCGTTGACGACGCATCCCATGACGGCCAACGTCATCGTCTCGACGCCGTCGTACTGCGTCTTCCACACCGGCATCTGCTCGCGGATGTAGCCCTGAATCCGTTCGGCTAACTCCTGAAACGTCGTGCTCGTCGTGCGGCCGCATCCGGGACACGCCGTCACGCTGGGAGAAAACGCGCGGAGGCCGAGCGACTGCAGGAGTTCGCACGCGGCGTAGACTTCCTCGCGGCGATCGCCTCCCGGCCGCGGCGTGAGCGACACACGCACCGTATCGCCAATCCCCTCGTTGAGCAGGACGCCCATCGCCGCCGCCGACCAGACGAGCCCTTTCGTCCCCATGCCCGCCTCGGTGAGACCGAGATGAAGCGGCTGATTCGTCTCTCGCGCAAGCTGACGGTAGACCGCAATCAAGTCGCGCGGCCGTGATGTCTTGCACGAGATGATGATCTGATTCCTGGTGAGTCCGCTTTCCATCGCGAGCGCCGTCGACTCGACCGCGGAGGCGACCATGCACGCGTTGATCACTTCGTCCGACGTCTTGCCGAGATTGCGATCGGTGTTCTCCTGCATGCGCGTGACGACCAGCTCCTGATTGAGCGAGCCGCCGTTGACGCCGATGCGCACCGGCTTGCCGTGTGCGACCGCGACCTGACAGATCGTCGCAAACTGCTCGTCGCGCCGGCGTCCCGTGCCGACGTTGCCGGGATTGATCCGGTATTTGTCCAGCGCCGACGCGCAGGCTGGATACTTCGTGAGCAGCAGATGACCGTTGTAGTGGAAGTCGCCGATGAGCGGCGCGTCACATCCGGCGTCGCGCATCCGCTGTTTGATCTCGGGAATCGCCGCCGCCGCGTCAGGCGTGTTCACCGTGACGCGCACCATCTCCGATCCGGCGCTCGCCAGCTCGATGCATTGCGCCGCCGTTGCCGCCGCATCGGCCGTCTCCGTCATCGTCATCGACTGGACGACGATCGGCGCGCCTCCGCCCACCTGGACGCGTCCAACGTTCACGCCCACGGTCGTGTGGAGCTTCACAAATGACATGAATTCCTCATGATAGCATTCGGCTCATGCGCTCAATTGTCGTTCGCGAATTCGGTGGACCTGAAGTCATGCGTGTCGAAGAGACACCATCGTTCACGCCGTCGGCATCACAAGTGGTCGTCCGCGTCCGGGCCGCCGGTGTGAATCCTGTCGACACCTACATTCGCAGCGGCGCGTATGCGATCAAGCCGCCACTCCCCTTCACGCCCGGCATCGATGGCGCGGGTGAAATCGCGGCGGTCGGCGCAGACGTGAAACAGGTAAAGGAAGGCGACCGCGTGTACCTCTTCAACGACGGCTCCGGCGCGGCACGCACCGGCACGTATGCGGAGTACATGCTGTGCGCCGCGACGCAGGTGCGCGCGCTGCCAAAGAACGTCAGCTTCGAGCAAGGCGCGGCGCTTGGCGTGCCTTACGGCACGGCGATGTATGCGCTCGTCAACATCGCGCACGCACGGCCCGGCGAAACCGTGCTCGTCCACGGCGCGAGCGGCGGCGTCGGCATTGCCGCCGTGCAATTGGCAAAAGCGCACGGCATGACGGTCTTTGGCACCGCCGGTTCCGAGCGCGGCATCCAGGCGGTCAAGGAACAGGGCGCCGATCTCGTCGTCAACCATCACGAATCCGGATATCTCGAGAAGATCGCCAGCGCCACGGGCGGACGTGGCTGCGACGTCATTCTCGAGATGAACGCGCACCTCAATCTCGACAAAGACCTGACGCTGCTCGGACGTCGCGGGCGCGTCGTGCTGATTGGCAATCGCGGCCGCATTGAAATCGATCCGCGCGCGGTCATGGCGCGCGAAGCGGCGGTGCTCGGCATGGTGCTCTTCAACGTCGCCGCGGCCGACTGCCATCTGGTCCACAACGGCATCGTGAACGGGCTAGCCACGGGCGCGCTCCGGCCGATTGTCGGTCAGTCGTTCCCGCTCGCCGACGCGCCGCTCGCGCACGACGCGGTGATGAAGCCGGGCGCGCTTGGCAAGATCGTGATCGTCCCGTAAATCGCCGGGACATCCCGTCACGGTTGTCGGCGTTTTCCACCGGCATCCAAATGACGCACCCGCAGGCCCAAACCGGGCAGACCGGCTATGACCCACAGCAAATTGCCACGGCGGAACTCGGCCGGCAAATAGGACAGGTGGGAATGGAAACCACGCGCAAGAACATGAACATCCAACCTACGTTGCAAATTCGCCCAGGGTATCGATTCGTGATGACGGTCACTAAAGACATGATCTTGCCGCCATGGACCGGCGGGGCCCGTCCACAGATGGAGAAAAAGCAATGACGGCACGCGTCCTTCGCGGACTTGGAATCCTTGTACTTCTCTTGTTAGTGCCGGCGTGCGGCAATACCCCCACGGCCCCGACACCAACCCCGATCACTTGGCAAGCTCAACTCGCCGCGCAGCTCGATGGCACGCTGTGGCCGGGGATCCAGCCCGGCCCCACGAATGGAGTACCGCCCACAAATGCGAACCAGCCTCCTGGTAGTGGCTGGGTCACGCCCACGCTTGAGGAGTTGCAAATATTTGATCTCCTTGATCGCACCGTAGACCCGATCCCTTTAATTGTGTGGATGAACACGCATGGCTATCCCACTCAGGCGGTATATAGCCTCGCCGGCCGATTCCCAGCGATTCAGCTTCCGATTTCCGACATCGTCCTCGCCGGTGGAGGGTGGAATCTTGTGCCTCACTCGAGCGCGCCTGACTACGCATCATTGATTCCGCTGAAGTAAGGAGTCCCCCATTGTTTCCACTCTCAGTCATCACCGCCCTTTTGCTGCTGGCCAGCGGCCCGCTGGATCCGCGCCTCGCCACTGTGCGCAGCGCCTATGTCGAAGCCGTCGATGATCTTGGGGATGATCAAGGTGTCGCCGTCTGCCTCGCGGAGCACCTGGACAAACTGACCCCGATCAAACTCGCGAGCACCAAGGAACAAGCGGACGTGATTCTGCGCGTGAAGGCCCATCTGCCGAGCACGACGACGAAATTTCTCGTCGGCGTTATGGGAGGCTCTCCAAGTGCCGACCTGACCGCACAAACGCCGGATGGCACGGCGCTGTGGAGTGACGGGGCCAAATACCGGCGCTCGATGGGGCCGCAAGGCAAGTTCGGCAGCGCGTCCAGCGACACCGGGAAATCGATCGAGTGTGGCCTCGCCGATGAACTCCTGAACACCCTGCGCGATGCCATGCGTAAGGCCAGAGATCAAAAATAACAGGCTGGCTGCGGTGACGATCAAAAGAAAAGTCTGAATCGGCGTAGCGCTGGCCAGCATGGCGGCCTGTGCAAACAATCCCTCGTCGCCCTCGCGCTCGAGCAGCCCGAGCGCGTCCCTCTCAGCGCCTCGGCCGACGGCGCCGGCGACACAGGCCTATATTCGGAATAGCGATCAACCGATCGACCTGACCGTGCAGAACGTGTACAGCACGCAACTCGGCGCCACGCATACCTTCACCGTGGTCACCGATGCTGCCTTTGCCGCCACAGTGCAAACGAAGGCGGCCACGGCGGCCGGACGCCTTTTTTGTGTACGATGACGGGATGCCTTATCTGATCTCGTCGCTCCGTTCCTCGTCTCTCCGGTCCCTCGCGGCGCTCGCCGTGCCCGCGATCATGCTCGGCGCTGCCTGCAACGCCACAAAGTCGACGCCCGCGGCCGCCGTGACTCCCGACACCTGGGCCACGGTCGATGGCCGTCAGATCACGCGTCAGGATGTGGAACGCGCGTTCCATCGCATCACCGATCCGGCGCAGCCGCTGTCGACGGAAGAAGAGACGACAGCCAAGCTCAATCTGCTGGACAGCCTCATCACGCAGGACATCCTGATCGCGAAGGCCGCCACGCTCAAGATCGAGGTCGCGCAGAGCGAGCTCGATACCGCGTACAGCAACGCGAAAGCGAACATCCCGGACGAAGCCTTTCAACAGGAACTGGCGAAGCGAAGCCTGACGATGGACGACATGCGCGAAGGGCTGCGTCACGAGCTGCTGTCGCAGAAAGTCGTCGACCACGAGCTCGCATCGAAAACGGCGGTCACCGATCAGGAGATCAACGATTTCTTCGCCGCGAACAAGGCGCAGTTCAACATGCCCGAAGAGTCGTACCACATCGCGCAAATCGTCGTCACGCCGGTGCGCGAGCCGCAGATTACCAACGCGTCTGGCGACGACGCGCAGACGCCGCAGCAGGCGACCGCCAAGATTCAGATGCTGATGGATCGGTTGAAGGCGGGCGCGACGTTCAACGACCTCGCCATCGGGTACTCCGAAGATCCCGAGTCGGCGCCACGCGGCGGCGATCTCGGGTTTGTGCCGGTGTCACGCCTGAAGCAGGCGCCGCCCCAACTGCGGGATGCGATCCTGAACAAAGAACCGGGCACCGTGAACGTCGTCAATCTCGGCGGCGCGTACACGCTCGTGCTGGTTGCCGGCCACGAACAGGCGGGACAGCGCGATCTGTCGACCCCCGGCGTCAAGGATCAGATTACCCAAGCGCTCAAAACCCGTAAGGAACAGTTGCTGCACACGGCGTATCTGCTCAATCTCCGCGCCGACGCGCAGGTGACGAACTATCTGGCGCGCAAGGTGCTCGACACCGCGACAGCAAAACCCTAAGGCGTGTGACAGTGCGGCTACGGCGACTGCTCCTTGCGCTCTTCGTCGTCGCCGTGCTGTTCGGCGGCTCGATCCTCTCCTATTACGTCGACGCGCTCTGGTTTTCGACGCTCGGCTACGGCGAGGTCTTCTGGACGACGCTGACGTTCGAGGCGCGGCTCTTTCTGTTCTTTACCGCCGCGACGTTCATCGTCCTCTTCGGCGTCTTTCTGGCGCTGAAGCCCGCGCGCCTCGCGGATCTCACGACACCGATTCTCGTCAACGGTGAACCGCTCAAGCTGCCGGTGGAATCGGTGCTCCGCACCATTGCCGGCACCATCGCGCTGCTCATCGCCGCCGGCGTCGGCCTCACGATGTCCTCGAACTGGACGACGTTCGCGCTGTACTGGCAACGTAGCGCCGCGCCGGACGGCGCGCTCGATCCGATCTTCGAACGGCCGGTCGCGTTCTATCTGCTGACGCTGCCGGCCTGGAACGCGCTCGTCGACTGGGTGACGACCCTCGCCGTGATCGTCATGCTCCTTGCCCTCTTCTTCTTCGTGATGCAGAGCGGCACGCGGCTACTGACCCGGCGGCTCAGCTCGCCGTCGGCGCTGCGCGGCGTCTCGCTCGCCAGCGCGTTCCTTCTCTTCACGTTCGCCGCGCGCGCGTGGCTCTCGCGCTTTGACTGGATCACCACGGACCACACGATCTTCGCGGGCATCACCTACACCGACGCGCACGTAATGCTCCCCGGCATGCTGCTGTTCTCGGGAATGCTGGCGCTCGGCGGCGCGCTCTGTCTCGTCAATGCGGTCGCCGCGCCAAAACTTCGCTGGATCGTCGCCAGCCTCACACCCGCGCTCGTCGTCTTTGTCGGCATGTCGACCGTCAGTTGGTATGTCACCAGCTTCATCGTCAAACCGAACGAGTTGGTGCGCGAGCGGCCATTCATCGAGCACAACATCACCCTCACGCGCGCGGCGTTTGCGCTCGACCGCGTGACCGAGGTGCCGTTTCCCGCCGATGGCGACATCGACGCGAAGGCCGCGGCCGACAATCAGGAAACGCTGCAGAACATCCGTCTGTGGGATTGGCGCGCGCTTCAGGACACGCTGCGGCAGATTCAGGAAATTCGCACCTACTACGATTTTCCCGACATCGACATCGATCGCTACGAGCTTGACGGCGTCAAGCAGCAGATGATGCTCGCCGTACGCGAGCTGAACATCGAGCGTCTCCCCGAGAGCAGCCGCAACTGGATCAACGAACGGCTGATCTACACGCACGGCTACGGCGTGACGATGAATCAGGTGACGCGGTTTACGCCCGAAGGGATGCCGGATCTGCTGCTCTCGAACATGCCGGTCGAAAGCCGGCATCCGGACATCACCGTGCGGCGTCCCGAGATCTATTTCGGCGAGCTGACCAACGGCGACGTCTACGTGCGCACGCGCCAGAAGGAATTCAACTACCCGCAAGGCGAGACGAACAACGTCACCACCTACGAGGCATCCACCGGCATTCCGGTTGGCGGCGCATTCAGGCGCCTCGTGCTCGCGCTCGACCGCAGCGATCTCGCGCGCATGCCGTTCAGCGATGACCTCACGCCCGACAGTCAGTTGCTGATGCGGCGCAACATCCGCGAGCGCGTCGAGACGCTGGCGCCGTTCCTCACCTTCGACGCCGATCCGTACATCGTGGTGACCAAAGACGGACACCTCGTCTGGATGATGGACGGCTACACCACCTCCGACGCGTATCCGTACTCGCGGCATTACCTCCTCGAACACCAACGCATCAACTACCTGCGCAACAGCGTCAAGGCGACCATCGACGCCTACGACGGCTCCGTTCACTTCTACATCTTTGAACCGGGCGATCCAATCATCGCCGCGTATCGAGGACTCTTCCCGTCGCTCTTCGCCGACCGCAGCGCCATGCCGGCCGACCTGCAGGCGCACGTGCGCTATCCAGAGTTGATGCTCGAAGTGCAAGCGGCGGCTTACGGCCTGTATCACATGACGTCGCCCGACGTGTTTTACAACCGCGAAGACCTCTGGACCGTCGCCACCGAAGTCGCGTCGACGACGAGGCGCGACCAGCCACCGGCGGCGCACGCGGCGGAACCCAACTTCGTGCTGATGAAACTTCCCGGCGAGCCGCGCGCGGAGTTCGTCCAGATTCTGCCGTTCACGCCCGCCAACCGGAACAACTTGATCGGATGGATTGCCGGCAGAAGCGACGGCCAGAACTACGGCGACGCGCTCGTCTACAACTTTCCCAAGACGCGGCTCGTCGACGGCCCGCTGCAGATCGAGGCGCGCATCGATCAGAACGCGCAACTCTCCGGTCAGTTGTCGCTCTGGAATCAGCAGGGCTCTCACGTCCGGCGCGGCAATCTAATCGTGATCCCAATCGAGCGCAGTCTGCTCTACGCGCAACCGATTTATCTTCAGGCCGAACGGAGCCCGATGCCGGAGTTGCGCATCGTGGTGCTCGCCGTGCAGGATCGTCTCGCCTACGGACCAAACTTCGAGACGGCGCTGGCGGCGCTCCTCGGTCAGGCGCCATCGAGTCTCGCGACGCCGGTCACCTCGTCCGCCACGCCGCAAGCGGCAGCGCCATCGAGCACCTCGCGTCCGGGCGCTGATACGTCCGCACCGGCCACCTCATCAGACATCGACCGCCTGATCACACAGGCAGCGCAAGATCTTGACGCGTACCAGCGTCTCACGTCCGAAGGACGGCTCGGCGAAGCCGGACAACGGCTCGAAGCACTCAAGCAGACACTCGAACGGCTGCAACAACAGCAGCGGCGCTAACGACGCCGCTTCGATGACACAATAACCACCATGCGAAAACTGACCGCGTTTTTCCTCGGCGCGCTCGCCATCGGCTCGAGCGCCGCCGCACAGAATTCCGTCCCCGCGCCCGCGGATGTCGCCGCGCCTCCGGCCAGTGCCGCGAAAACGGCATCAGGATTGGCCTCCCGCGTCATCACACCGGGCACCGGCAGCGCACATCCAACCAAGTCCGATCTGGTGACCGTCCGCTACACCGGATGGACAACCGACGGCAAGATGTTCGACAGCACCGAGATGCGCGGCAAGACCGCGACGTTTCCGCTCGATCGCGTGATTGCCGGATGGATCGAGGGCGTGCAGTTGATGGTCGCCGGCGAGACGCGGCGCTTCTGGATTCCTGAATCGCTCACCTACAAAGGCCAGCGCGATCCGAAAGGCACGCTGGTGTTCGACATCGAGCTGGTGTCGTTCGGTGCGCCGCCAACCGCGCCGCCAGACGTAAAGACGGTTCCTTCCGACGCGAAGCACACACCGAGCGGTCTTGCCTACAGGGAGATCGCGCCGGGCACCGGCACCAGGCATCCGGATCAACATAGCGAAGTCACGGTCCAGTACTCAGGATGGACGACCGACGGCAAGATGTTCGACAGCTCGGTGACGCGTGGCGCGCCGGCAACGTTCCCGCTCGATTCAGTCATCCCGGGATGGACGGAAGGCATGCAACTGATGGTCGAGGGGGAGACGATGCGGTTCTGGATTCCGGAGAACCTCGCCTACAAAGGTCAGTCGGCGCCGTACGGCATGCTTGTGTTCGACGTGAAGCTCATCTCGATCAAATAGCAGCAGGAGCACGCCATGCGCACGATCCTGAGGACAGCAGCCGCGGCACTTCTCATCGCAGCCTGTGGCTGCTCCTCTCAGGCTCCGGGCGGCGAGGCGGCGCGCCACGGCGCGAATCAGGACGCGGCGCTCGCGCGCACGCTCACCGCCTACACCGTCGAGTTCCTGCGGCGCAATCCGACGACGAACACGTATCTGGGCGGCGCGGGCTTCGACCCGTCGCTTCGTGACGTCGACGGCACGCTGCGCGACTTTTCGCCAGCCGCGCTCGACGCCGAAGCGCGCTGGCTGTCGGAGACCTCGAACACGATCGAGGCGTTCGCGCCGGAGCAGTTGTCCAGCGCGGCACGCATCGATCGCGACGTGGCGCTGGCGCAAATCCGTTTCATGCTGCACCAGCAGCAGGCGCGGCGCTATCAGGAACGCGCGCTCGACACCTTCGTCAGCGAGCCGTTCCGCGCCATCGACTGGCAAATTCAAGGGCTGACAGAAACCGGCGATCGCACCTACGGCACGGCGGACGAGTGGAATCTCGTCATCGCTCGCGTGAACGCCGTCCCTGGGTATCTGGCCACGGCGCAGCAGCAGATTCAGGCCGGCATCGCGAGCGGCCGCGTCCCCGATCGGCGCATGCTCGAACGGGACGGCCTTGAAACCACGGAGGCAAACGCAAAGTATTTCGCGGAGGAGCTGCCCGCCTTGGGCCGCGCGCGCATCAGCGGCACGGATCGCGACCGCGTGCTCAGCGATCTCACGGCCGCTGGCGCCAACGCGGCACAGGCGTATCGCCACTTCCACGATTTCGTCCGGACGGCGTTCTTCACCGCGGGATCGACCCCCACAGTGAAGCCCGCCTATGCCGCCGACCGCTTCGCCATGGGTGAGGACGAATACAACTGGGCGCTCCGCAACAACATGCGTCTCGACAAGACCGCCACGCAGCTCTTCGACGAATCGATGCCGATTGTGCTGGCGACAGAGAAAGAGATGGTCGATCTCGCGCGCGGCATCGGCGAGGCGCATCACTGGGCGCTTCCCGCTGATGGCAACGCCGCCGTCCGCGCCGTCTTCGACGAACTCTCGAAGGACTATCCGAAATCCGACGCGGAAATGGTGTCGTGGTACCGCGACGCGGCGTTCCGTCTCGTCGACTACGCGCGAAAGACCGGGCTCTTCGACGTGCCGGCCGACTACAAACTCGACGTCACCGAAACGCCGGCGCCGCTGCAATCGTCCATCGACGGCGCGGCGTACTATCCCGCGCCGCCGTTCAAGACCACGGGTGTGGGCCGCTTCTACGTGTCGCCGACGCACAACGATCGCGCGCTGCTTCAGGCGAATAATCGCGCCGCGCTCGCCGATCTCTCCGCGCACGAAGGCTTCCCCGGTCACGACTGGTACTACAAGGTGCTCACCGAGGTTCGCGATCGCATCTCCCCCGTCCGGTGGTTGACGCCCGGCGCCGTCGAAGATTCCTCGGCGATGTGGGAAGACTCGTTGCCCGCCGAAGGCTGGGGCTTGTACTCGGAAGCGTTGATGGCCGAACCGCGGCCGAACGCCCCCACCGGTTTCTACTCGCCCGAAGAGCATCTCTACCAGTTGCAAGGCACGCTCTATCGCGACCTGCGCGTCCGGATCGACACCGGCATTCACACCGGACGCATGGGCTACGACGAAGCGACGACGCTCTTCTCGGAGATTGTCGATTTTCTGCCCGGCAGTTGCGGCGCGGCCGGCAAGAAAAGCGACGCGAAGCGCGCGAGCTGCGAAGCCGCCGAGCGCGCCATCTTCCGCTACTCGAAGTGGCCGACACAGGCGATTACGTATCGCCTCGGCAAAGATCAGATCTACGCGCTGCGGGAAGAAGCGGCGAAACAGCTCGGCGCCGCGTTTTCAGCAAAAGCCTTTCACCTCGCCTTCATCCGTCAGGGCACGATCCCGTCCGGCTACTTCCGCGAACCCCTGCTCGGCGAGCTCGCGGCCGCGAAGTGATCGCGCGCGAACCGGCAACAGGCTGTTGAGGTCATCGTGAACTACACCAACACATTTATTGCTGTATCACCAGACACCAAGGCCAGGATTGGCTCGGTTCCACCCGCACAAAACGGCAAGCCTTCTATTGCGCAGCTTGAATATGCGCTCATTGCCTCGCATCCATACACGCTCACGCAAGAGGAAGTGCAGTTCGCAGTACATGTTCAAAGAACCGGCATCACACCGATACAGATCAAGGCTCAACGAAACAAGCTTTGGGCTGAGTTCTTTTCCAAACCGATGGCTTGCATGAGAACCTCGCCCTTGGCTAAATCTTATGGCTGGGGCTTACATTTCAATGGTGAGTCGAAAGTTGCGCTCGTTGCCGTTGAGAGCGCTGAATATCAGCGTTTATCAGGTAATTCCGCTATCAAGCAAACTTGCGCTATGCGGAGCAAACGCGCATAAGCCTGACAGTGCGTTCAACCCGGACGCCTTCGCCGCCGGTTAATTTTGGCGTTAGGCTTTTCGTGAAAGCACCATGAACGAACGGAGACTTACATTCGCAACGCAACTGGAGTGGGAAGCCTGGCTTGGAGGCAATGGCAGCACTTCGCCAGGCGTATGGCTCCGC
>JAISPN010000129.1 GCA_031274845.1 Acidobacteriaceae bacterium | reverse complement strand
GGCCTCCGCCGCGCGCCCTCTCCGCAGCAGCCCGCGCGCAAGATCCGTGATGCCCAGCGCCGCCGACTCCCAATCGCGGCGACGCGCCAAGGCCGCGATCGTCTGCCGTAATTGACGCTCGTGATTCGCGTGTGATCCCACGGCAAAGAGACGAGAGACCTTCCGCAGACGCTCTCGCCACTCACCCAGCGCGCTGTGGTCCTGTGACGCCTCGTGTGCTGATACGCCACCAGATATCGGCACGATCAACGGGACCGCGCCGCCAGTGGCGCGATCGATGGCCGCGACGTCATCCGTGGTGAGAAATCGATCGACGAACAGGTGCATGACGTTCCTCTGCGCGCACGTCCATTGCAAGAACGCGTCCGCATCCATCTCACGTGATCCACCTCTGTCCCCAGACAGCGGCGTGCAGTTTTTTCGATAGAATGAACGGCACATGCTGCGTTTTCTGACTGCTGGGGAATCACACGGACAGGCGCTTGTCGCGATCATCGAAGGGATGCCCGCGGGCGTGCCGATCGACTTCGACGCGGTCGCGGTTGAAATGCGCCGACGCCAAGGCGGCTACGGCCGCGGACGCCGGATGGTCATCGAGTCGGATCGCGCGCAGCCACTGAGCGGCATCCGTCGCGGCGCAACGACCGGCAGCCCAATCACACTGATGATCCCCAACAAGGACTGGGACAACTGGCGCCGGACGATGTCGGTCGAGCGTGAGATTCCGGCAGACACGCCCGGCGTGGAACGCGCGGCGGTCACACGGCCACGCCCCGGTCACGCGGATCTGGCCGGCGTCGTGAAGTACGACCGGCAGGACATCCGCGATGTGCTGGAACGCGCGAGCGCGCGCGAGACAGCCGCGCGTGTCGCCGTCGGCGCCATCGCCCGGCAACTCCTCAGCCATCTCGGCATGACCATCGTCAGCCACGTCTACCAGATCGGCGCGGCGGCGCTCTCCGATCACCTCGCGGTCACCTTCGAGGATGCCGTACGCATTCCGGACGATTCGCCGTTGCACTGCATCGATCCCGACGTGCAGCAGGCGATGATTGCGGAAATCGATCGCGCGCGCGAGGCGGGCGATACCGTCGGCGGCAGCTTCGAGGTGATCGTCCGCGGCGTTCCTGTCGGGCTCGGCAGTCACGTCCAGTGGGATCGCAAGCTCGATGGACGTCTGGCGCAGGCGATGATGTCAATTCAGGCCATCAAAGGCGTCGGCATCGGACGCGGCGCTGGCGTCGCGGCGCTCCCCGGCTCGAAGATCCACGACGAGATCCTGCCGCCGGCCGGCAGCGTCCACTCGGTGGACCTGCCAGTGTCTCGGCCAACCAACAACGCGGGCGGCCTCGAAGGGGGCATCACCAACGGCGAAGACCTCCGGATCACGGCGCACATGAAGCCGATTGCCACGCTGATGAAACCGTTGCGCTCGGTCGATCTCACGACGCTTGAGGTGAGCCCGGCCGCGATCGAACGAAGCGACGTCTGCGCGGTCACGGCGGCGGCGGTTGTCGGCGAAGCGATGGTCGCGATTGTGCTCGCCGATGCCGTGCTCGAAAAATTCGGCGGCGACTCGCTTGGCGAACTGCTCGACAACGTCGCGTCGTTCCGCGCCAGAACCACCGCCCGCTTCACGCGCCCCTGATGATTCGTCCGATCCTTCGCTACGGCGAGCAGGTGCTGCACCACCCCGCCCGTCCGGTTGCCAGCCTCACGCCAGAGATCGACGCGTTGATTGGCGACATGATTGACACGATGTACGCCGCGCCCGGAATCGGTCTTGCCGCGCCGCAAATCGGCGCTCCCTTTCGCATCTTCGTCGTCGACATCTCGATCGGCCGCGATCCCGATGGGCTCATCGTCATGGTGAACCCTGAGTTCGTCGAGCGCGACGGCATGCAGACCGAACAGGAAGGCTGCCTTTCGATCCCCGGCTTCGACGCGACCGTCATCCGGCCAAAGCGCGTGGTCGTCACAGGGCTCGATCGCCACGGCGTCATACACGAGCGTGAAGGGACCGACGTGCTCGCGCGCGCGTTTCAACACGAGATGGATCACCTCGACGGCACGCTCTTCGTCGACAGATTGCGCGGCATCAAACGCGATCTCATCGTCAGGAAGATTCGGAAACTGTCGCGCGCCGGGAAGTGGTAATCACATGAGCGGCCGATCCTTGCGCGTTCTCTTCTTCGGCACGCCGGCGTTTGCCGTCCCGACGCTTGCCGCGATGCTTGCGTCTCGTCACGACGTCGTTGGCGTCGTCACGCAACCGGATCGTCCGCGTGGACGCGGACAGCGCACGACGGACGGTCCAGTGAAAGCCGCGGCGCTCGACGCCGGACTCACGGTGCTCCAACCCGCCACGCTCAAGGACGACAGCCTCACAGTCGCCATGCACGACATGGCGGCGGATATCGGCGTGGTCACGGCCTACGGGAAGATTCTGCCGGAGCGGCTGCTGGCGATTCCGCCACTCGGCATGATCAACGTGCACGCGTCGCTCCTGCCGAAGTATCGAGGCGCCGCGCCGATTCATCGCGCCGTCATCGCTGGCGAACGCGAGACCGGCGTCACGATCATGCGCGTCGTCAAAGCGCTCGATGCGGGCGCGATGCTCGCGAAGGTACAAACGCCAATCGACCCTGACGAAACCAGCGAAGCGGTCGAACACCGGCTTGCCACGCTCGGCGCGCGCCTACTCGTCGACACGCTCGATCGTCTTGCCAGCGGTCCCATCCACGAAGAGCCACAAGACGACGGCGCGGCGACGTACGCGCATCGCCTGGTCCGGGAAGACGGGATCATCGACTGGAGCCGGACGGCGGAAGCCATCCATCATCAGGCGCGCGGACTTCACCCGTGGCCGTTGGCGTACACGTTTGCCGAAGGCCGGCGCTGGATCATCAGACGCACGGCATGGACCACCACCGACACCGGCGCGCTCCCTGGAACGATCGTCACCGCGCACGGTGACGAGTTGGCCATCGCGACCGGACGCGGCCTCCTGCAGGTGCGCGAACTTCAACTCGAAGGCAAGCGGCCGATGACGCCGCGCGAACTACTTACCGGCTACCGGATCGCCCCCGGCACACGGCTCATGAGCACGCCATGATTGCTCCGGCGCGTGTTGCCGCCTACGACGCACTGCTCGCGCTCACGAGCGGCCGTCTCGACCTTCCGTCAGCGATAGCCGTCACGCGCGAGACGCTCTCTGACGATCGCGATCGCGCGCTGGCGGCCGAACTCATAACCGGCGTGCAGCGCTGGCGGGCACGTCTCGATCACGTCATCACGCGGATATCGAAACGCGATCTCCATCGTCTCGATCCAGAGGTCGTCGAGATCCTGCGCCTTGGCGTCTATCAACTCCTCCACCTCACCCGCGTGCCTGCCGCCGCCGCCGTCAACGACGCGGTGAGCCTGTGCGGCCGCGCACGAAAAAAAAGCGCGTCGGGTCTTGTCAACGCGGTGCTACGCAGCATCTCGCGTCAGCGTTCTGCGCTGCCGATTCCATCGCGTCCTGTCGATACAGCAGACCGCGACGCGGCGCTCGACTACCTGTCGTGCGCGCTCTCGCATCCACGCTGGCTTGCCGAGCGCTGGCTCGATCGTCTCGGCTTCGATCGCGCCGAAGCGTGGATGCTGTTCAACAATCAGCCGGCGCCGCTGACGTTGCGCGCAAATACGCGGCTGCACCGCCTCGGCGAGATCGTCGACGCCCTTGCCACACACGAGATCCTCGTCCAGTCAGGCCGCTGGGCGGCAGAGGCCTTGATCGTCACCGAAGGGCGGCCGCTGCACGATCCCGGCGTGCAGAGCGGACTCTTCGTCGTGCAAGACGAAGCGTCGCAGCTTGTCGCCGCGCTGGCTGGCGAGCATCCACTCGCGCCAGTGCTCGACACCTGCGCGTCACCCGGCGGCAAAGCCACGATGCTGGCGGCGGCAGTATCCGGCGAAGGACTGGTCGTCGCGTGCGATGTCCGCGCGAAGCGTGTGGAACTGCTCGCGCGGACCGTGCAGCAGACCGGCACGACCAACGTGCGCATCGTCCACGCCGACGCGACCGCGCTCCCCTTCTTGCCCTCGACCCGCTTTGCGACCGTGCTCGTGGATGCCCCCTGTTCCGGTCTTGGCACATTGCGCCGCGATCCAGACATCAAGTGGCGGCGCACGGCGGATGAGTTGCCGCGACTGGCGACAGCGCAGCGCCAGATGCTGACGCACGCCGCGGCGGCGGTTGCCCCCGGAGGACGGCTCATCTACGCCACCTGCTCCACCGAGCCGGAAGAAAACGACGAGGTCGCACGGGCGTTTCTCGAAGCCACGCCGACCTTCGCACGCATCGCCCCAGGTCGCATCAACCCGGCGCTCGACCGATCGCTCTTTGGCGAAGACGGCTTCTTTCGCACCGAACCCGACAGGCACGGCCTCGAAGGGTTCTTCGCCGCCGTATTCGAGCGCGCTCAAACTTTGTAGTACGATCGACGGTCGACATGGCTCTCGGCACACGTGTTCTGGGCGCGGGCAAGCTGTTGGTGCTCTGTGGCGCGCTGCTCGGCACCTATCTGCTCTTTGCCGCCATCTCGATGCGCCTGGCGCTCCGCTCGCGCGAAGTCGAGGTGCCCAACTTCACCAATAAAACCGCCAACGAAGCGATGGCCATGGCCACGGATCTCGGCATCGGCTTGCAGGTCGACGATGTGCGGCGGATTGACGCGACTATTGCTGAGGGACACGTCCTCGCGCAGGACCCGGCGCCCGGCACCAGAACACGGCAACAGCGCACGTTGCGCGTCTGGCTGAGCGCCGGCACACGCGCCGCCAAGATTCCAGCACTAAAAGGCGAGACAGAACGGACCGCCGAACTCCGGCTCTCGCAGGACGGTCTCGAACTCGCCTCGGTCTCGGAGATTCGCACCGATGCCTTTCCCGCCGATGTCGTCGTCTCCCAGACGCCTTCGCCCGAAACGCCGGGCACGCGCGTCGCGCTGCTCGTCAATCGCGCCGAGCAGACAGCCAACTTCGTGATGCCAGACATCATCGGCACAAGCGGCGAACGCGCCGCCGCGATCCTGCGCACGCAAGGGTTCCGCGTCGCCGTCGTGAACACCACGCCGTATCCGGGGATTCCTCCCGGCATCGTGATTCGTCAGACCCCGCAGTCCGGATTCCAGATGGCCCCGTCCGATGCGATTTCCATCGAGGTGAGCCGGTGAGCGTCCTCATCGCGCCTTCTATTCTTTCCGCCGACTTCGCCGCGCTTGGAGACGCCGTCGCTCGCGTCGAAGCGGCAGGCGCCGACCTCATTCACGTCGATGTGATGGACGGCCACTTCGTCCCCAACATCACGATTGGACCGCCGGTCGTGCGCTCATTGAAGCGCGTCGCGAAAACGCCGCTCGACGTGCACCTGATGATCGAAGAGCCCGACCGCTATCTCGACGCGTTTGCGGAGGCGGGCGCCGCGATGATCTCGGTCCACGTCGAAGTGCTGCCGCACCTGCACCGCACGGTGCACGCGATCAAGGCGCTCGGCGTGAAGGCAGGAGTTGTGCTGAATCCGTCGACGCCGGTTGTCGCGATCGAGGAGATCGCCGGCGACGTCGACTTCGTCCTGGTGATGTCGGTGAATCCGGGATTTGGCGGCCAGACTTTCATCACGCGATCCGAGTCCAAAGTACGAGAGATTCGTGCGTTGCTCGATCGAACAGGCAATCATCAGGCGGCTGTCGAAATTGACGGCGGCATCGACCTCCACACGGCCCCGCGTGTCGTCGCCGCCGGCGCGCGGATTCTTGTCGCCGGATCGGCCATCTTCAAGACCGCGGACCCGGCCAAGGCGCTCCGCGATCTCCGCGCGGCCGCGGAGCGGGCCCTGCCGGCCTCACCCGTCCGGTGAGCGCCGGACGTTCCCACTCGCGGGTCCGCGTGCGCTACGCCGAGACCGATCAGATGGGCGTGGTCTACCACGCCAACTACTTCGTCTGGTTCGAAGTCGGCCGCACCGACTGGTTGCGTCAGGGGGGCTGGACCTATCGCGAGATGGAACAGGCCGGTTTCAGCCTGCCGGTGCTCGAAGCGCACTGCGAATATCGCCGCTCCGCGCGATACGACGAGGAGATCGATATCCACACGGAGGCGACGCTGGTGTCGCCGGTTCGTGTGAAGTTCACGTACGACGTCGTACGCGCCAGCGATGGACTGGTGCTCGGCGGCGGACATACCATCCACGCGGCCATCGGCGAGGACGGACGTCCACGGCGGCTGCCCGAGCAGGTGCTCTCCCTTTTCCCGGAAACGACATGAAGGCGCTCGTCACCGGCACGGCCGGATTCATCGGATCGACGCTCGCCGAACGGCTCCTCGCCGAAGGCGCGGATGTCGTCGGCATCGACTGCTTTACCGACTACTACCCCCGCGCGATCAAGGAGCGGAATCTCTCGACGCTCCGGCCGCAGGCCGGCTTCCGGTTCCTCGAATCACGCATTCAGGATCTCGACTTGCCGGCGCTGTTGGCGGATCGCACGCACGTCTTTCATCTGGCTGCACAAGCGGGCGTACGCAAGAGCTGGGGGCAGGACTTCGCCATCTACACGACGAACAACATCGAGGCGACGCAGATCCTGCTCGAAGCCTCCGTTGGCCGGTCGCTCGAACGTTTCGTCTACGCGTCCAGTTCCTCCGTGTATGGCGACAACGTCGCGATGCCGATGCGCGAAGATGCGCTGCCGCAGCCGCTCTCGCCGTACGGAGTCAGCAAGCTCGCCGCTGAACAGCTCTGCCATCTCTACTTCGTGAATCATGGCGTGCCGACGGTATCGCTGCGCTACTTCACCGTCTACGGTCCACGGCAGCGCCCCGACATGGGGTTCCACAAGTTCATCAAGGCCGTCCTGCGCGGAGAGCCGATTACGCTCTACGGCGACGGCGAGCAGACGCGCGACTTCACCTTTGTCGGCGATGCGGTGGCGGCCACGATCGCCGCGGGCACGCGGGGGATTCCCGGCCGCGTATACAATATCGGCGGTGGTTCACGCGTCTCGATCAACGAGGTTATCCAGATGATCGGACGTGTATCCGGACATAAGCCGCAGGTTCACGTCGACCCCGCGCAAAAAGGCGACATGCGTCACACCTATGCTGACACCACCAACGCCCGAGCGGACCTGCGGTTCGCTCCATCCGTCACGCTCGAGCAAGGGATTACCGCCGAAGTGCAATGGCTAGAAACTCTCGAACCGTCATGCT
>JAISPN010000107.1 GCA_031274845.1 Acidobacteriaceae bacterium | reverse complement strand
TGAAGAGATCGCAGAGTTCCGCGCGCGCGTCGCGGAGGCGGGTCTGGTCGCGGTGATTTCTCACGCGAGCTACTTGATCAATCTGGCTGCCGTCGACGGACCGCTGCGGCAGCGATCGATGGCGGCGATGGCCGACGAAATCGATCGCGCAAACGCGCTGGGTCTGCTCGGCGTCGTGCTGCATCCGGGGAGTTGCACGTCGGGCACCGAAGCGGACGGCCTGCGGCGGATCGCGGACGCGCTCGTGGAACTGCTCGCCTCGCGGCAGGAGCGCACGGCCGGCCACACGACGCTCGTGCTGCTCGAACACACCGCCGGCCAAGGCAGCGCGCTCGGGAAATCGTTCGAAGAGATCGCCACGATCCTCGAACACACAGACCATCACCCGCGTCTCGGCGTCTGCCTCGATACGTGTCACCTGCTCGCCTCTGGCTACGACATCGCGTCCGCCGCTGGCTACGCGGACGTCTTCGCGCGGTTCGAGCAGACGATCGGCCTGCCGCGGCTCCGCGCCTTTCACCTGAACGATTCAAAGAAGCCGCTCGGCAGCCGCGTGGATCGTCACGAACATATCGGCAAGGGATTTGTCGGCCTCGACGCCTTCCGGCGTCTCGTGAACGATCCGCGCTTTGCGTCCGTGCCGATGATGCTTGAAACGCCAAAGGCGGCGGGCAAATCGAGCGCGCCGATCGCGGTCGATGCCTTCGACGAAGAGAACCTGCGCACGCTGCGCGATCTCTACGGCAAGTAGCACGCGTTAGCCATTTCGCGCTAGCATTTCCGCATGTCCGCCGCCTTGTCGCGGCCGCAGGTCGACGCGGTCGCTGCTCTTGCCCATCTCGAACTCTCCGACGCCGAGCGCGAACTGTTTGCCCGGCAACTCGGCGAGATCCTGCACTATGTCGAGCAGCTTCAGGCGATCGACACCTCGGGCGTGCCGCCCACGGCAAGCGTGTTCGCCGAGGTCACCGACCGCGCGGACGAACCAGCACCCTCGCTGCCGCGCGCGGACGCGCTCCTGAACGCGCCAGACGCCAACCTAGACGCTGGCCTCTTCAAAGTTCCACGGGTTATCGGATGACGCCGACGGTTCGAGAGATTCAGGGCGCCGTCGCCCGCGGCGAACGGCGCGCGGTCGACGTCTGCCACGACGCGCTGTCGCGCATCGACGCGAGCAACGGCACGCTCAACGCCTTCATCACCGTCACGCACGAGCACGCGATGGCGCGCGCGAAGGCCATCGACGCGCATCCGCACCGCGACCAGTTGCCGCTTGCAGGCGTCCCGGTTGCGATCAAAGACAACATCTGCACGCGCGGACTCCGCACGACGGCCGCGTCGAAGATGCTCGAACAGTTCGTGGCGCCGTACGACGCGACAGTGGTACGCGCCCTCGAAGCCGCGGGCGCGGTTATCGTCGGCAAAACCAATCTCGACGAGTTCGCCATGGGATCGTCGACCGAGAACTCGGCGTTCGGCTCCGCAAAAAACCCCTGGGACCCGGCGCGCATTCCGGGCGGCACCAGTGGCGGATCGGCCATTGCCGTCGCGGCTGGCATGGTGCCGCTCGCGCTCGGCTCCGATACCGGCGGGTCTATTCGTCAGCCGGCGAGCATGTGCGGCGTGGTCGGTCTCAAACCGACCTACGGCCGCGTCTCCCGCTACGGCTTGATTGCGCACGCCTCGTCGCTCGATCAAATTGGACCGATGACGCGCACGGTCGAAGACGCCGCGATCGCCTTGAACGTGATCGCTGGCAACGACCCCGCGGATGCCACCAGCGCGCACGAACCCGTCACCGACATGACCGCGCGGCTCTCCTCGATGGCGCCCGATCGGCTGCGCATCGGCATCCCGCGATCGCTCCTCGAACAGGGCATCGACCCAGAGGTCGCTCGCGCCTTCAACACCGCGCTCGACACCTACCAGGCGCTCGGCGCGACCATCGTCGACATCGCGCTCCCCCATGCGGGCGCGGCGATCCCGGTCTACTACCTGGTCTCGACCGCGGAAGCAAGCTCGAACCTTGCCAGATACGACGGCGTGCGCTACGGATTCCGCGCGGCCAACGAGCACCGCGAGCAGGACGATCTGCAGACGATGTATAGCCGGACGCGCGCGCGCGGGTTTGGCTCCGAGGTCAAGCGCCGGATCATGCTCGGCACCTACGTGCTGAGCGCCGGCTACTACGACGCCTACTACCTGAAAGCGCAGCGTGTGCGCACGCTCATCCGCCGCGACTACGAGCAGGCGCTCCAGCAGGTGGACGTCATCGCCATGCCGACGTCGCCAACGCCGGCCTTCCGGCTCGGCGAGAAGGTGTCGGACCCGCTGCAGATGTACCTCGGAGATATCTTCACGGTGAGCGCGAACCTGACGGGACTTCCCGCCATCAGCATCCCGTGCGGGTTCACGGCCGACCATCTGCCCATCGGTGTACAGCTCACGGGTCGACTGTTCGACGAAGCGACGATCATGAGCGCCGCGCACCTCTACGAACGCCAGACATCATGGTGGACGAGAGTTCCGAACCTGTAATCGCCGCCCCCGACTGGACGACCTTCAGCGACGAGCAGTTACTCGACGTCCGCTTCTCCGATCTGCCGCTCACCGTCGCCACCGCCGATGTCATTCAACGCATCGAAAAAATCGACGGCGAACTGAAAGCGCGCGGCCTCATCTGTCCGCACTACTGGCTCTCCGAGGAGTGGTTTACTCCAGACGGCGTGCCGGGCGTCGCGATTCCGTTTTATCTCGCGCACCCGCGGCTGGCGAAACTGGAACGCGCCCAGATGCTCGAAGTCGAAGGGAGCGACGAGGAGACGTGTCTCAAGATTCTTCGTCACGAGGCGGGACACGCAATCGACAACGCCTACCGGTTACGTCAGCGCGCGACCAGGCGGCGTCTGTTCGGCACACCGGCGACCCCCTATCCCGAGTACTACACGCCGAAACCGTACAGCAAGAGCTTCGTCCAGCACCTCGATCACTGGTACGCGCAAAGCCATCCTGACGAAGACTTCGCCGAAACGTTTGCCGTCTGGCTCGATCCGGCCTCGGCGTGGAAAGAGCGGTATGCCGGCTGGCCCGCGCTGCGCAAGCTTGAATACATGGACCGGATGATGCGCGGTCTTGCCGGACAACCGCCGCTCGTCACCACCAGGCGTCAGGTCGATCCGCTGCCGCGCGTAAAGAAGACGCTCCGCGATCACTACCGGAAGAAGCGCGAACACTACGGCCTCAACCATCCAAACTTCTACGAGAACGACCTGCACAATCTGTTTTCCGACGCGCCCGAGTACGCGAAGAATCTCTCGGCGGCGCGGTTTCTCCAGCGCATCCGCAAAGAGGCGCGCAGCACCGTGGCCAGCTTCACGGACACCTACCAGTACACGATTGAGCAACTGATCGAGAAAATCATCGAGCGGTGCCGCGAGCTGAATCTGCGGCTCACCGATTCAGAAGAGACGACGAAAACCGACTTCATCGTGTTTCTCACGGTCCAGACGATGAACTATCTGCACGGCGGACATCATCGCGTGGCGTTATGAATACGCAGAAGCTGCGCGTGCTAGCGCTCGTCCATCGGCACCTCGTGCCGCCGGACACGATTCCCGAGGGGACCGACCTCGTGTCGGCGCCGTGGCGCACCGAGTATGACGTCATCTCGACGCTGCGCGCGCTCGGTCACGACGTGCGTCCGCTCGGCGTACACGACGACCTCGGCGACATCCGTCGCGCCGCCGAAGAATGGAAACCGCACATCGCCTTCAACCTGCTCGAAGGCTTCGACGATGTGGCGGTGTTCGATCAGAATGTCGTCAGCCATCTCGAACTGCTCAAGCTGCCGTACACCGGGTGCAACCCACGCGGCTTACTGCTGGCGCGCGACAAATCGCTCTCGAAGAAACTGCTCGCCTACCACCGCATCCCGGTGCCGGACTTCGACGTGTTCCGGATCGGCCGTCCGGTGCGGCGGCAGACGCGTCTGAAATTTCCGCTGATCGTGAAGTCGCTGACGCAGGAAGCATCGATCGGCATCTCGCAAGCCTCGGTCGTCGACAGCGACGAGAAGCTGAAGGAGCGCGTCGCCTTCATCCATCACAGCATCGGCACCGCGGCCATCGTCGAACAGTACGTCGAGGGGCGCGAGCTCTACGTCGGCGTGCTCGGCAATCAACTGCTTCAGTCTCTGCCGGTGTGGGAGCTCTTCTTCACGAATATGCCCGCGGACGCCAAACGCATCGCCACCGATCGCGTGAAGTGGAGCGTGAAGTATCAGCAGAAGTACGGCATCGAGAGCGGGCCCGCGAAGGATCTGGCGGATGTGGACAGCGAGCGGATTCAGCACATCTGCAAACGCGCCTACCGCGCGCTTGAGTTGAGTGGGCTGGCACGAATCGATTTGCGGCTCGATGCGTCGGGGCAAGTCTGGGTGATCGAAGCCAACCCCAATCCGCAGATTGCCAAAGGCGAAGACTTCGCCGCGTCTGCCGAGAAGGCGGGACTTGGTTACGAAACACTCCTGCAGCGGCTCCTGAATCTCGGCCTGCGCTGGCATCCGGAATCAGTGGCCTGAGCCGCGCGGAGCAGCAAGGCAGGTGGACTCTCAATCCTGCCCTGCCTTGCTGATTGGTCTTACGCCGCGATGTCGACTTTCACCTGGCGCGGCTTGGACTCTTCGCGGAGCGGCAGACGCACGGTGAGCACGCCGTTCTTGTACTCCGCCGCGACCTTGCTGGCATCCACCGTCGTCGGCAGCGCAAACGATCGTCTGAACGATCCGTAGCTGCGCTCGATGCGGTGGAACTGCTCTTCGCTCACCTCGGCCGGGCGCTTCTTCTCGCCCGTGATGGTGAGCACCCCCTTGTCGACCGTGACATCGATGGCCTCGCGCGACATGTCCGGCAATTCAGCCTTCATCACCAGTTCCCTATCGCCGCTCTGGAAGATATCGACGGGCGGAACCCAGTGTCCGGACGTCATCAGCTCCTCGCCCTGACGGCTATAGGTATCGGTCATCGTGCGATTGATGTGGCCTTGCCACTGCGCGAACTCACGAAAAGGATCACTCCAGCGAACGATCGTCATGGCTCACTCCTGTCCGGTTGCGCGTGCCCACGCGGCGAGATTCTCGCCCACGCCAGCACGCACGTCACATATTGGGAAGGAGTATAGAAAAAATATGAGTTTAAATCAATCATATTTTCTTAGTGTTTAACATTCATGCATAGAACTCACGCCTTCAATGCAGGCTTCTGTCTGGTGCCGCCGGACGCGGTGTGCGATCATGACGGCCATGCGCTCGAGAATTCACGCGATCGTGCTCCCCTCCGAGACGTCCGACTTCGCCACCGAACTCCCCGAAGTCTTCCTCGAACTCGGGCGTGAGGCTGACGCGATCGGGATGGCTGGCGAATGCGCGCCGCCGCTCGACGTGTTCGAAACGGACGAAGCAGTTGAAATCGCCATGGATCTTCCGGGCGTCCCCAAGGAGGCCGTGCGTATCGTTGCCAAAGGGACGATGGTGCTGATTGCTGGCGAGAAAATGCCACGCCGCGGGCAGGGGTACTCGAGCTTTCATCTCGTGGAACGGGGATACGGCCGCTTCGCACGCACCGTCCGCGTGTCGAGCGCGTGCGACGTCGCGCAGGCGCGCGCGGCGCTGACAAACGGCGAGCTCCGGCTGACGATTCCCAAGCGGACCGACCGCAGAAATCAGCCGATCCACATCCCGATCGCCGGAGAGCGTCCGGTCGCGTGACCCGCCTGCTCTTCATCGGCGATATCGTCGGACGCCCCGGCCGCGAGTTGATCCGCAAGGGGCTCGCGGGGCTTCGTTCGTATCACCAGATCGATCTCGTCATCGCCAACGCTGAAAACTCAGCGGCCGGATTCGGCATCACACGCGAGATCGGCGACGAACTCCTCGACACCGGCATCGACGTGATGACGTCGGGCAATCACATCTGGGACAAAAAAGAAGCAATCGAATATATCGGCGCCGAAAGCCGGTTGCTGCGTCCGCTCAACTACCCCGCTGGCGTGCCGGGCAACGGGTCGTATGTCGCGCGCGCCGCCAACGGCGAATCGGTCGCGGTGCTCAATCTGATGGGGCGCGTGTTCATGCACACGATCGACGATCCCTTCACGGCGGCGCTCCGTGCAATCGAGACCTTACGCACGCGCGCCCGCATCATCTTCGTCGACTTCCACGCGGAAGCGACGTCGGAAAAAGTCGCGATGGGCTGGCATCTCGACGGCAAAGTCACTGCTGTCGTCGGCACACACACGCACGTGCAGACAGCCGACGAACGTATTTTGCCCAAAGGGACGGCGTATCTCACCGACGCGGGCATGACCGGTCCTCACGATTCAATCATCGGCGTCGACATCGAACCGGCGCTGAACCGTTTTCTCACCAGCATGCCGGCGCGCTTTGAAACGGCCACGGCCAATCCTCGTTTGAACGGCGTCGTCATCGAAGCGGACGAGACGAGCGGACGCGCGACCGACATCGAACGCGTGAGCTACAGTCTCGACGAGTTACTGGAACTGTCGTAGCGAGGGAAGACCGCGCGTCTCCCGAATCACCATGGCGGATTTGTTCGACGTCCTCTTCGAGGAAGAACCAGAGCCGGAACCGGACCCAGCGCCTGCGGCGCCCGTGGCCCCCGCGCGCGCGAATCCAGTCGCCGCGCGGCGCGTGCTGAGCGTCACCGATCTCACGATCCAGATCCGCGACCAACTCGAAGAACGCTTCTACGAAATCTGGGTCGAAGGCGAGCTCTCGAACTGCCGCGTCTGGAACGCGACCGGGCACCTCTACTTCACGCTCAAAGATTCCACGTCGCAGATTCGCGGCTTCATGTTCCGCTCCGCGGTGCGGAACCTCAAGTTCAAGCCGGTGGACGGCGTAAAGGTCGTCGCGCGCGGCAAAATTTCCGTCTACGAACCGAAAGGCGAATACCAACTCGTCTCCGAACACCTCGAACCGCAAGGGCTCGGCGCACTGCAACTCGCCTTCGATCAACTGAAGCAGCAGCTACAAGCCGAAGGGTTGTTCGCCAAAGAACGCAAGCGCCCCTTGCCCGCGCTGCCACGCGCGATCGGCATCGTCACCAGCCTTGAAGGGGCCGCGATTCGCGACATGATCAACGTCCTCGGGCGGCGGCATCACAACACGCGTCTCGTGATTGCGCCGTCACGCGTGCAGGGCGAAGGCGCGGCGGCCGAAGTGGCGAATGCGTTGCGCCGGGTCGCGTGCGTCCCCGGCGTGGACGTGGTCATCGTCGGACGCGGCGGCGGATCGATTGAAGATCTATGGGCGTTCAACGAAGCCATCGTCGCGCGCGCGATTGCCGACTGCCCGGTACCTGTTATCTCGGCTGTTGGACATGAAAGCGACGTCACGATTGCCGACTTCGTCGCGGACGTCCGCGCGCCGACGCCGTCCGCCGCCGCCGAACTCGTCATCGCCGCGCACGACGAATTCCGCGCGCGTATCGATCGGCTCGAAGGACGGCTGCGCAGCGCGGTGCGATCGCGCATCCAGACGCTGTCGCGCCGGACGCACCTTGCCACAAGCCGTCCGGCATTCGCCGCGTTTCCCGCCAGACTGGCCATGCGCGGACGCCGCGCCGCGGAGCTGTCGTTCACGCTGACGCATCTCCTCCGTCAACATCTCGCCACGCGGGAACGTCACGTCGGCGCGTTGCGGCGTCAACTCGAAACGTTCGATATCGGCCGCCGTCTTGCCGGCATCCGCACGCGTCTGGTTGCCGCCGACGGACAGTTGCGCGCCGCCTCGCGCAGACACACCGACCGAACCGCCTATCGATTGGTCCAGCTCGCCGGCCAACTCGAATCGCTTAGTCCGCTGGCCGTGCTCGGCCGCGGCTACGCCGTCGCGTGGGACAAGTCGCGACAGCACGTCCTCCGCCACGCGAGCACCGTGCGGATAGGCGATGATGTACGCATCACGCTGGCACGCGGCGAGCTCACCTGCCGCGTCACCGACCGGACGGAACGCCTCGACAACGAAGAAGATGAGTAGGACATGACAGAGCCATCAATCAAGGATTTCGAAGGCGCGATCGCCGAGCTTGAAACGATCGTCAAAAAACTCGAGGAAGGCGACGCGGCGCTCGAACAGTCGCTGGCGCTGTACGAACGAGGCGTCCAGCTCTCCCGGTTCTGTCACGCACGTCTTGAAGAAGCCGAGCGGCGCATTGAAATTCTCACCGAGCGTGGCGAGCTGAAGCCCGCGCCAGCGACGCTCACGGACGACGCGGAGCGACGGTAGCTTGATGGCGTCGGAGACGTCCCCCGGTTTCATCGACGCGGCACGCATCGAGATCGACCACGCGCTGGAGCAGTGGCTGCCGCAGCCCCCAGCGTGCCCGCCACTTCTTGCCGAGGCGATGCGCTACAGCGTGATGGCGGGCGGCAAGCGGCTCCGTCCCGTGCTGGCGCTCGCCGCCGCGGAGACGATCTCGCCGACTCGCATCGCGCGGCAGGCGGCGCTTCCGGTCGCGTGCGCGCTCGAATTCATCCACACCTACTCCCTCATCCACGACGATCTGCCGGCGATGGACGATGACTCGTTGAGGAGAGGACGGCCAACCTTGCACGTGCTCTACGGTGACGGCCTTGCGATTCTCGCGGGTGACGCGCTGCAGGCAGAAGCCTTCGCGCTGATCGCGCGCGAACCGAACAGCAACACACATGAACTCGCGGAGCGGAAGCTGCGCGTGAGCGGCATCGTGGCGCAGGCCGCGGGCGCCATCGGCATGGTGGGCGGTCAGGCCATCGATCTGCAGGCGGCGGGACAGATCCGCAATCGACAGGCACAACTCGATGGCGAGGCGCTGCGCGCCATGCACCTCAAAAAAACCGGCGCGCTCATTCGCGCGGCGGCGGTGAGCGGCGCTGTTATGGCTGGCGCGGACGATCGCGCCATCGATGCAATCGAGCAATGGGGCACTGAAATCGGCCTGGCGTTTCAAATCGTCGACGACATTCTCGATGTCGAAGGCAGCAGCACGGAGATGGGCAAGACCGTCGGCAAAGACGCCGCGCACGACAAGCCAACCTATCCGTCACTCTTCGGCCTCGATCGCGCCAGAGAGATGGCGGATCGTTGCGCCCATCACGCACAGCAGATGCTCACCGATGCCGGACTCGCGCACGGCCGTCTCACCGAGATCGCTGATTGGGTACTGAGACGCCGGAACTAGCCTGCCGATTACTGAAACGAATCTCACTGTGGCTAAAGGAAAAACCCGGCTCGATCTGCTGCTCGTGGAGCGTGGGCTTGCGCCCTCGCGCGAGCGCGCCAAGGCGTTGATTCTTGCCGGACAGGTCAGCGTCGACGGGCAGATCGTCTCGAAAGCGGGCACCGACATTTCTTCGACAGCAATCGTCGCGCTCACCACGCCCGATCATCCATGGGTGGGACGCGGCGGCATCAAGCTCGCGCACGCGCTCGATGTCTTTGCGATTGCCGTCAACGGACGCCGGGCACTCGATGTCGGCGCGTCAACGGGCGGATTCACCGACGTCCTGTTGCAGCGCGGCGCGCGCGATGTCGTCGCGCTCGATGTCGGCCACGGGCAACTGGCGTGGAAGTTGCGCACCGATCCGCGCGTCGTCGTGCGCGAAGGGGTGAATGCGCGCGCCTTGACGTCCGCCGATGTTCCGCATCGCGTGTCGATGGTGACCATCGACGTTGCGTTCATCTCGCTCTCGCACATCTTCCCCGCGCTGCCGCCCTTCCTCGACGCACCTGCTGATATCGTCGCGCTCGTGAAGCCGCAGTTCGAGGCTGGACGCGCCGACGTCGGACCGGGTGGCCTCGTCACCGATCCGGCCATCCACGACGCGGTGATTCAACGCGTCACCGCGGAAGCGGAACATCAAGGCTGGACGCGCATCGCGATGACACCCTCACCGATCGCGGGCGCCACCGGCAACCGTGAGTTCTTCCTGCACCTCCGCGCAGACGTCAGCGGCGCATAAGGTACGATTGGCGCGCATGGCTCTACTGCCGCTGTCCCCCATCGCACGCGTCGGCGTGCTGGCCAAGCCTGGTCTCGACGCGGCCGCGCTGCACCTGCTTGAAATCGGCCAGGGGCTCGATGCGCGCGGCGTCACGCCAATCTACGAAACACACACCGCGCACCTCATCACGACCGCGCATCCGTTTCGCACCGTCAGCAAGCTGGAACTGGCGACAAATGCCGACATGGTGCTGGTGCTCGGCGGCGACGGCACCTTGCTCAGCATGGCCGATTGCATTGCTGAAGCGCGCACGCGGATTCCGATTCTAGGCGTCAACTTCGGCAGCCTCGGTTTCTTGACTGAAGTCACGCTTCCGGAACTCTATCGCTCGCTTGAAACCGCCGTGACCGGATGCGCGGTGATGGAAGAACGGATGATGATCGTCTCGACCATCATGCGTCCAGAACAACACGACCGCCGCTTCCTCGCGCTGAACGATGCCGTCATCACCAAGGCAGCGCGCTCGCGGATGATCGACTTGTCGGTCCACGTCGGCGATGAATTCGTCACGCGGGTCAAAGCCGATGGTCTCATCATCGGCACGCCGACCGGATCGACGGCGTACAACCTGGCCGCTGGCGGTCCGATCGTGCACCCGACGGTGGACGCGCTGCTGCTCACGCCGATCGCGCCGCACACGCTCACCAACCGGCCGATCGTCGTCCCCTCGACCTCCACCATCCGCGTCACGCCAAACATGGAACGGCGCGACGAGGTCTACATCACCTTCGACGGTCAGGCGCTCGAACAGCTTCAGCCGGGCGACGCGGTGACGGTCAGCCGGTACGACGACCCGCTCCGGCTCATCAAGCCGTCCACGCGCAGCTACTTCGAAGTCCTCAGAACCAAACTGAAGTGGGGCGAACGGTAGCTACTGCCCTTGCGCCTTCCGCTGCGCGCGGAAGTAGTCGATCTGGTATTGCTGCACGTTGCGATTGTGCTCGGTGAGCGTCCGGGAGAAGGCGTGCGACCCGTCGTTCTTGCTGACGAAATACAAATAGTCCACCGCCGCGGGATGCGCGGCCGCGTCAATCGACGCTTTTCCCGGCGCCGCAATCGGACCCGGCGGCAGTCCCGGATACCGGTAGGTGTTGTACGGCGAATCGAACGGGATGTCGGCACGATGGATGTTGCCGTCGTAGCGGCCGACGCGCTGCAGCGCGTAGATGAGCGTCGGATCGCATTGGAGCAGCATCGGCTGCTTCAGCCGGTTGCGGTACACCGCGGCAACGATCGGCCGTTCGTCCGCCTTGCCGGTTTCCTTCTCGACGAGCGAGGCGAGCGTCGTCAACTGACGCACGGTGAATCCCTCGTCGGCGGCCGCCCGCACGAGATCCGCCGTGAGGACCGCGCGAAAACGTTCCACCATCAACGCGATGAGCGCCGCGGCATCGGTGCGGTGCGGCACGGCATACGTGTCTGGGAACAGATACCCTTCCAGATCGCGCGCCTGCGGATCGAGATCCGCGACCAACGACGCATTCTGCCCGGCCTGAACAAATTCGGCTGACGTTCCAATGCCGTGCTCCTCGGCAATCACCGCCATCTCGGCAATCGTCAGCCCTTCACGAAAGGTGACGAGCACGTTATCCACGTCACCACGCGCGATCTTGCCGAGCACATCTCTTGGCGTCATCGGACGATCGAAGCGGTAATCCCCGGCCTTGAGACGCCGCGCATCGTCCGTCAGCCAGAGCGTCAAGCGGTACGTCAGGTCGTCGCGCACGACGCCCGCATCGACCAACGACTGGCCAATCGTGTGCGTGCTCGATCCCGGCGGGATGCTGACCAGCACGTCACCGCCGGTGTATCCCTGAAAGGGCTGATCGACACGTTGCACGAGTACCCACGCGACCCCGGCCGCCATCGCGACGATCAGCACCAACACGGCGAGCAACTTTTTCATCGATCCAGATACTCCTGAAGAATGATGGCGGCCGCGGCCGCGTCGAGCCGCTCTTTCCGTTTGCGCCAGTCACGCTCGCGGATCGCCAGCCGGCTCTCGGCTTCCCGGCTGGTCAGGCGCTCGTCGCGCAACACGATCGGCAGCGTCATCCGTTGTTTCAAGGCGGCCACAAACTGCTCCACGTGCGCCGTCTCCTCGTGCGGCGACCCGTCGAGCGCGCGCGGCAGCCCCACCACCACTTCTGCCAAGCCATCCTCTTCACGGGACAGGCGCGCAATTTCGTCGGCCACCATCTTGACGGCATTCCCCGGCGCAACCGTCAGCGTCGTCAGTGGCCGCGCCAGCGTTGCCGTGGCGTCGCTAATCGCAAGACCGATCCGGCGCCGGCCGATATCGAGCGCCAATACCCGCATACCCACATGTTAATAGTGACCGCATTCTCTCTGTCGATCCCGTACAATGGCTCACACCAATCATGTCCACGCACACCCGGCGCCTCGTCCTCTGGATTTCGCTGCCCGTTGTGGCGTTTGCCGTCGTCGGCGGGTTCCTCAGTCAGGCCACCGCGCGCGACGATGCTTATCCGAGCCTGCGGATGTTCGAGAACGTGGTGAGCCTCATCACGGGCAACTACGTCGAGCCGGTCAACATCGACAAGGTGATGAACGGGGCTATGCACGGACTGGCCGACAGCCTCGATCCCGACAGCGCGTATCTGACGCCGGATCTCGTCAAGCAGATTGAAGCCAACGCGCCGCTGCCGGCAGGCGACGTCGGTCTCGACCTCACGCGTCAGTACTACCTCCGCGTCATCGCGACGCGTGACGGCTCACCCGCCGAGCGGGCCGGCATCCGTACCGGCGACTACATCCGCATCATCGGCGACACGCCGACGCGCGAGATGTCGGTCTTTGAAGGCATGCGCCGTCTGCGCGGCGTGCCCGGATCGACCGTCACCGTGACCGTCATCCGCGGCAGCACAACCGATCCGCACGTCATCGAGCTCATGCGCGAAGCGATTCCCACGACCGACGTCACGGGAAAAATTCTGCAACCGGGCGTCGGCTACCTGCGCATTGCCGCCGTCAGCCCACGCACGGCGGAACAAACCAAGGCGCGCGTCGCCGAGCTCACGCGCGCGGGCGCCTCGAAGCTCATCGTGGATGTCCGCCGCACCTCTGGCGGCACGCTCGATGGCGGCATCGCGCTGGCGAAACTGTTCGTCAAAAACGGCACGATCACGTCAAAGGAAAGCAAAGACAATCACCATCAGGTGGTGTCGTCAGACGCCAAGGACGGCAGCATCACGCTGCCGACGACGCTGCTCGTCAACATCGGCACGTCGGGCGGCGCGGAACTCTTCGCCGCGGCGCTCCTCGGCAACAAGCGCGCCGACGCCATTGGCGAACACACGATTGGACGCGCGGCCGAACAGCATCTCGTCAAGTTGCCCGACGGCAGCGGCCTGTGGCTGACCACGTCGCGCTACCTCACCCCGGACGGCTCCCCGCTCCACGAGAAAGGTATCGAGCCTACGGTGTCGGTGGACGAGCCCGAGGTCGAGTTCGGACAACAACCACCCACCGGCGATCCGATTCTCGAAAAAGCCCTCGAACAGATCTAGCCCCTGTGAGCATGCCGGCGGCGACGAGCGACGGATGTGAGAGCCAGGAGACTCGGCTCCGAACGTCGCGCGATGCCGGGCAATCAGTAGACCGGCGCAGAAGTTCGTGCGCCCACTCATGCGTCAGAACGACGAGCGCTTCGTGGTGGAACGGAAGACGAGAGGCCGGTCAGTAGTGCAGAGACGACCCCTGTGGAGGCGACTTGCCAGTCGCGCGCGAAAGACGGCCTATCGTGTCGTGACGCCTGTAGAGCGGATCGTGCGCTGGAGGAACCGCGCTCTCCTGCCGCCCGCGCACTTGCGCGTCTACTACTACGGCGCGTTGAACCCAGACGCGTTTACCCGGGCATGCGAACGCGCCCGCGTAGAAGTCACCATTCATGGCCTGAAACCTGAGCACCGGGTGCTTGACATCGGCTCTGGCATTGGCAATCTCGCGATCGGCCTCATTGGATTTCTCACTGGCGGCTACGACGGCATCGAGATTCATCCTGAGGCGGTAGCGTGGTGCCAGCAAGCGATCACGTCACAGCATCCACACTTTCGATTTCATCGCGCCGACCTCGCAAGTCACGCCTACAACCCACACGGATTGGGGGCTCCTTCCGCGTACCGGTTTCCCTTTCCGGACCACAGCTTTGACTTCATCTTCCTGTCATCCGTGTTCACGCATCTCCTTCCCGACACCGTCGAGCACTACGTGCACGAAATCTCGCGCCTGCTCGCCCCAGACGGGGTGTGCGTGGCCAGCTACTTCCTGCTCAACGACGACACTCGCGCGGGCGTCGACCGCGGCGACAGCTTCATGGCCTTTGACGTGCGACATCCGTCTGGCCTCTGCCGGCTGCATGACGCCACCATCCCTGAAGCGGCTGTGGCCCTTGAAGAGACGTTCGTCCAACGCGTTCACCAACAAGCGGAGCTTCGCATTCAGGACATTCGCCGCGGAAGCTGGTGGAACGGCAAGGCCCACGACCAGGACGTCCTCACCGTGGTGCCCGATCGGACATAGCACGCCCGAGCACCAGCGGCTCATGATGCCCTTGAATCGTCCAACGACGAGATGACCAGATGATTGGTCCTCTGCTATACTGATCGTTCGTCTAACGCCTTGATTTCAAAGCTGTAGGCGCGTAGCTCAGGGGTTAGAGCGCCTGCTTGACACGCAGGAGGTCGGTGGTTCGAATCCACCCGTGCCTACCAATACAGACAGCCTCACCGGCAAACGCCGTGAGCGAAAGTTGAAGAGCGAACGAGCGTCACACCCGTTGTTCCCATGAATCAGGTCACTGTCACCCTCCCGGACGGCTCCAGTCGTGCCGTGCCTCACGGCACGAGCGTGCGCCAGATTGCCGAGGCGATTTCGCCTCGTCTGGCCGACGCGGCGCTCGCCGGGATTGTGGACGGCACGCTGGTGGACCTCACCACGCCTCTTCAACAGGACGCCTCGGTCCGCATCGTGACCGAG
>JAISPN010000076.1 GCA_031274845.1 Acidobacteriaceae bacterium | reverse complement strand
GGGGGTCGGCGGCGGCTGATGATTGCGGCCGATCTCACGCGCGGCGTCTTGATCCTCGGGCTGCTATTCGTCCGACGACCTGACGAGGTGTGGATTGCGTACGCGGTGACGCTGCTCACCGTGTCGGCGTCCGCGTTTTTCGAACCGGCGCGAACCGCCACCATTCCCAACATCACCTCGCCTGACGAACTGCTGACAGCAAGCGCGCTGTCGAGCGCGATGTGGCCGGCAATGCTGGCGCTTGGCGCCGCGATTGGCGGCATCGCAACGGCGCTCTCGGGGCGCAGCTCCGCCTTCGTCCTGAACGCGATCTCCTTTTTCGTGTCAGCGGTGTTCATCAGTCTGACTCGCTTTGATGCGCGTCCTCCGCGAGTAGCGACGCGGACAAATTTCGCGTCCCTCCTCGGGCTCCCGGATCTGCGCGACGGCTTGCGCTACGTGATCGCGCATCGCCATGTCGCGGCGGTGATGTGCGTGAAGGCAGGCTGGGGTCTGGCCGGCGGCGTGCTCCTGCTGCTGACGATTTTCGGTCAGCGCATTTTTCCAATCGCCGGCAGCACGGCGGCCGGCATCGGCGTGCTCTACGGCGCGCGCGGCATCGGCTCGGGACTTGGACCGATCGCGTTGCGATGGTTTCTCGGTCAGGACAAAACGACGCTTCGGCGATCGATCGGTCCGGCGTACTTCGCGGTCGGCGCCTGTTATCTCGCGCTGGCGGGCGCGCGGTCGCTGCCTCTCGCCGCGCTCGCGGTGCTCGGCGCGCACTTTGCCGGATCGATGCTCTGGACGTTCAGCACGGTGTTGTTGCAACTGGATGTTCCGGATCGCTTCCGCGGCCGCGTGTTCGCCGTCGAACTGGCGCTCGTCACGATCACGTCGTCGGCCGCAAGCTACGTCACCGCGTACGCGCTCGACCGCGCCGGCTGGGCGCCGCGCGAGCTGTCGTTTGCGCTCGGCGCGCTCTTTGCCGTCCCCGGCGTGCTGTGGCTGCTTACGTCCGCGCTGCCAGCATCGAACTCTGAATGAGTTCTTTCGCGTCGTTCAACTGCTCGATCACGAGCGCGATGTCCATCTTCGGCTGACCGGGCACGCGGTCGCTGTGGCAATACACGCCGTGCTGACCGACAAGCGCGAGCGCATCGGTGACGAGATCGAGCGCGACGGCCAGACGTCCGCGCGATGGCCCCATCATCGTTTCGTGACGTTCGAGCGTGTCTCGATATTTATCGAACGCGGACATGGCGCTCACGATTTCCGTAACGGCTTCGACGGACGCAGCTCCACGCGGCTCGGCAAACTGCGCGGATCGTGATGCAGCAGGTTCATCACCACGTCGGCGACCTCTTCAGGCGCAATCTTCCAGTCGGTCCCTTTCTCGGGGTCGCCGCCCGCAAAACCGGTGGCGACCGATCCGGGCATGACGTAGCTGACGCGGATGTTGTCGTAGCGCACTTCCTGCATCAACACTTCGCTGAACGCGTTCAACCCAGCCTTCGACGCGCAGTAGGCCGCGCCGCCGGTAAACGCGTTGGTCCCGGCCAGACTGCTGATGTTGATAATCGACCCGCCGCCACGTTCGCGCAGGTGCGGCAGGGCGGCGTGCGTCACGTGAAACGCGCCGGTCAGATTCGTCGTGATGACCTCGCTCCACTGCTCCGGCGTCATGTCGGCGACGGAGGAAAAAATTCCAACCGCCGCGTTGTTGACGATGATGTCGAGGCCACCGAAGCGGGCAGTCAGCGCGCCGAGCGCCTGCTTGACCTGATCGAATTGACGCACGTCCGCGTTGAACGTTTCGACCTGCGCCGGCCCCGCGCCGTGCAGCGCCTCTCTGGCGCTCGCAAGGCGCTCCTCGTTCAACCCGGTAATGCCGACGTGTACCCCTTCCGCCACCAGCGCGCGAGCAATCGCCAACCCGATGCCGCGCGAACCGCCAGTGACAAACGCCACCTGACCGCGAAGTTCTCTCGTCATACCCCTCACATTACAATACCCACCGATGCTGGACGTCGCCATTCTTGGAGCCGGAGAGCTCGGCGGATCGATCGCGCATGTGCTCGCGCAACGCGACATCGCGCGCACGATTCGATTAATCGACGAGCACGGCCAGATCGCCGCCGGCAAAGCGCTCGACATCATGCAGTCGGCGCCGGTCGAACGTTTCGACACCATCGTCATCGGCGCCACCGATCGATTCGTCGCCGCCAGCGCCGCCATCGTGGTCATCGCCGATCGCGCGAACGGCGGCGAGTGGACAGGCGAAGAGGGCCTGATGCTTCTTCGTCACATCGGTCATCTTGGACGTGGACGTCTCGTCATCTGCGCTGGCGCCGCGCAGCGTGAGTTGGTCGAAGCGGGCGTGCGCGAAGCGGGCTTCGCCGCCTCGCATCTCATCGGCACCGCGCCTGACGCGCTCGTCGCCTCCGCAAAAGCCATCGTCGCCGTGGAAGTAGACGCATCGGTGCGCGAGGTTGGCCTGACGGTGCTCGGCGTGCCGCCGAATCAACTCGTGATCCCGTGGGACGATGCCACAATCGGCGGCCGCGCCGCGACAAGGCTGCTCACCGAGCCGGTGCGCCGCCGCATCGACGCGCGTATTCACGCCACCTGGCCGCCGGGACCACATGCGCTGGCACTTGCCGCCGCCGACGCGATTGCCGGCAGCGTCGACCGGACACGCCGGACGTTCAGTTGCTTTGTCGCCGCCGATGCCGATGCCACGCACCGCGAGCACACCGTCGCGCGTCCCGTGCGGTTGTCCACACGCGGCGCCGAACGGGTCGAGCTACCGATGCTCACCGGCCACGCCCGCGCGATGTTTGAAAATGCGTTGCTGAAGTAAACGTAAGCGGACGCGAGGCGCGGCAGCTTACGCCGCCGTCGCGTGGTACAGCGTCAGGCCGTCAGCGAAATCCGCCAACTGCTTGCGAAGAATCACCCGTCCGCGGTGCAGCCGCGACTTGAGCGTCTCGTCTTTCACCTGCAATGCCGCGCTCGCCTCTTCGGTCGACATCCCGTGGATGTCGCGCATGACGACCGGCACGCGGTAAATCTCCGGCAGCGAGAGGATGGCGCTGACGACACGCCGCCGCAACTGCGACCGGAGCAGACGTTCGTCGGCAAGGTTCGACCAGTCCGCGATGTGCAGCGCGGCCTTGCGTTCCTCGAAATCCCTCGTCAGCAGCAAGGCCGCCTCCGCGTGCGAGCGCTGGAACGCCGCCGTGCGCAGACGCGACATCGCCGTGTTGAACGTGATCCGGTAGATCCACGACGACAGCGCTGCATCGCCTCGAAACGCATCGACCTTCCGGTACACCTTGAACAGCACGTCCTGCACCACCTCTTCGGCGTCCTCTTTGTTGCGCAGGTACCGGAAGGCGAGCTGATAGATCTTGATGCCGTATGCCTCGGCCACCTCACAAACGGCGGTGTCGTCCCCCGCCTTCAGCCGAGCCAGCAGCGCCGCATCCGTCCTCTGTTCACCCATCGTCTTTTTTCCTCGTCCTTAGGATAAGAACACCGAACGTCGAGAAAATATTCCCAGAGCAAACGATTTTGAACTTTTAGGGCAAATACACTCGCCCAAAGACACGTCGGAAGGAGACGGCAGCGCCGTCACTCACTTAGACGTGAGAGGGAAAATCAAAGACAACCGAGAACTGACGGGCGAGGGCGGTTTCCACATCGGCCATCGTCGCTGTCACGCCCAGTTTGGCAAGCGAGGTGACGCCTCGATCGGCAATGCCGCACGGAACGATCAGCCCGAAATGATTCAGGTCGGTCTGGACGTTGAACGCGAACCCGTGACTGGTGACCCAGCGTGAGATCCGGACGCCAATCGCCGCCAGCTTCTCCTGCCCCACCCACACGCCGGTCAGACCAGCCACGCGCGTCGCGGTGACACCAAACTCCGCCGCCGTGCGGATGATGACTTCTTCGAGGTCTCGCACGTAGCGATGCACATCGCAGCGATCGGGCTTGAGGTTGACGATCGGATAGCCGACGACCTGTCCGGGACCGTGATAGGTGACGTCGCCGCCGCGTCCCGTCTCGAAGATGTCGATCCCCTGCGCGCCGAGCGCGTCGGCTGACGCCAGAATGTGCGACCGTCCGCCGTCGCCCTTCACGCCAAGCGTCAACACCGGCGGATGTTCGAGCAGGATCAGCAGGTCGCCGACCCGGTCCGCCTTGCGCTCCTCGACCAGCGCGCGCTGCATGTCGAGCGCGTCTCGATACGGCACCCGGCCAAGACGCCGCACTTCGATGGATCGCCGCGCGTCCATCGATCTAGAACGCGCCAGCCTCGAGTGTTTTCTTGACGAGCGCCATGAACTCGTCCGCCGTGGCGCCGTCGATGATGCGATGGTCGAACCCGAGGCAGAAATACGCCATGTGCCGGATCGCAATCGCATCGTCAATCACGACGGGACGCTTTTCAATCGCGCCCACGGCCAGAATCGCCACCTGCGGCTGGTTGATGATCGGCGTGCCGAAGAGCGCGCCAATCATGCCCGGATTCGTAATCGTGAAGGTGCCCCCCGCGACATCTTCCGGCTTTAGTTTCTTCTCTCGCGCGCGCGCCGCCAGATCGACGATCGCCTTGCTGACGTCGAGCAGGCTCATGCGATCGGCGTTTTTCACGACCGGAACGATGAGCCCCCAGTCGAGCGCGACCGCGACGCCGACGTTGACGTCCTGGTGATAGACGATGCGATCGCCGTCCGCGGAGGCGTTGACGACCGGCACCACTTTCAGCGCGTCGGCCACCGCCTTGATGATGAACGCCAGATACGTCAGCTTCACCCCTTGCCGCTCGAACTCCGCCTTGCGCGCCTGACGAATCTTCTCGACCTGCGCGAAGCTCACCTCGAACACGGTGTGTACGTGCGCGGAGGTCTCCTTGCTGAACACCATGTGCTCGGCAATCTTCTTCCGCATCACCGACATCGGCACCGTCTGTCCCGCGAGACCAACGCCGGCCGAGACGCCAGACCCTTTGAACGCGGCAGGCGCCGCAGGGCGCGCGACCGGTTTCTCGACAAACGCGAGGATGTCGCTCTTCGTCACGCGGCCGCCAATGCCAGTGCCGGTCAGGTTGGAGAGATCGACGTGGTGCTCTTTCGCAATCCGCCGCACGAGCGGCGACGTGCGCACGCGTCCACCCTCGACATCCTCGGAGGCCGGAGCCGGTGACGGCGCTGCCGGTGTTGACGACGCAACCGCAGGCGTTGCGACAGCAGACGCGGCAGCCGGAGCTGCGGCCACCGCCGGTTGCGACGCCGTCTCGCCAATCACGGCAACAACGGCGTTGACGTCAACCGTCTCGCCTTCCTTGTGACGGATCTCGACGAGGAAGCCGGCGGCCGGCGACGGAATTTCCGCGTCGACCTTGTCGGTCGAGATCTCAAACAGCGGCTCGTCGCGCTCGACGCGGTCGCCCACCTGCTTGAGCCAGCGGACGATGGTGCCTTCTGCCACCGACTCGCCCATCTGCGGCATTACGACATCAGTAGCCATGAGCTGCTCCACTCACCACACGTTAGAGATGAATCGCCGCGCCATGCGTGGCGTGCGCCGCTTCGCCGATTGCTTCGGCAAAGGTCGGATGCGCGTGAATCGTTCGAATGAGCTCTTCGACCGTGGCTTCCATCCGCAACGCCACCGTCGCTTCCGCGACCAGCTCCGTCGAACGCGGCCCAATCATGTGCACCCCGAGCACTTCGTCGTATTTCTTCTCGGCGACGATCTTCACGAAGCCGTCGATCTCGTTCGCCATCTTCGCGCGACCGAGCACGCCGAACGGAAACGTCCCGACGCGCACATCGTAGCCGCGCGCGCGCGCGGCGCGTTCGGTCAACCCGACGCTGCCGATTTCCGGATCGCAATACGTGCAGGCGGGCACCTGCTCGTAGTGAATCGGAGATGTCTCGCGTCCGGCAATCCGCTCGGCCACGAGAATCCCTTCCGCGGACGAGACGTGCGCCAGTTGCGGGTGAGGACGATCGCCTATCGAGATCACATCACCCACCGCGGAGATCCCTTTGACGCTGGTGCGGTACCGATCGTCCACGCGGATGTAGCCGCGATCCATCTGCACGCCGAGGCGTTCCAGATCGAGACCGGTCGTCACCGGCGCGCGCCCCGTGGCCACGAGCAGATACTCGACCGCCATCGCCTGCGTCTTGCCGTCAGGCAGGAGCAGTTGCAGGTCGACGCCGCGCTCTGACGCCGTCGCGCTCGTCACCGTCGTGCCGGTCAGCGAGGCGATGCCGCGCTTGCGGAACGATTTCGAAAGCTCCTCGGACACCGCGTCGTCTTCGGCCGGCACAAGGCGCGGCAGCAGTTCGAGAATCGTGACCTCGGCGCCGAAGCTTCTGAAGATCGACGCGAACTCGACGCCCACCGCGCCGCTGCCCATGATGGCGATCGACTTCGGCACGACCGGCAAATGGATCGCCTCGTCGCTTGTGATGATCCGCGTGCGATCGATCTCGATCCCCGGAACGCCGCGCGGCGCCGATCCGGTGGCGACGATAATCTCGCGCGTCGCGCGCACGGTCCGTGTGTCGCCTTCGTAGATCTCGACGCCACCGTTGCCGGCAAGACGCGCGGTGCCTTTCAGCCACTCGATCTTGTTTTTCTTGAACAGGAACTCGACGCCTTTGGTGATGCCGGTGATCACCTTGTCTTTGCGCGCGTGAACTTTGGCCATGTCGATCGACACCGGGACCGCGGCGGTGCCATCGCCAAGCGTCACGCCCCACTCCTTCGCGTGCTGCACGACCTTCAAGGCATGAGCATGTTCGAGCAAGGCTTTTGTCGGAATGCAGCCCCACAGGAGGCAGGTGCCGCCGAGCGCTTTCTGCTTTTCGACGACCGCGACCTTCAAGCCAAGCTGCGCCGCGCGGATGGCGGCCACGTAGCCGCCCGTCCCCGCGCCGATGACGACAACATCAAAGTCCTGAGTCATTTTCTTCTGAGGGAAGCCAGAGGCACGATGGTGGCGGGCGGCGCCGCGGCCGCCGCGCGTGGGTGTAGTGCAGACGCCGCGTCAGCACGGCTGGCGGCCGCGTCGAGACGCGGCACATGCGTCTTCATCTGGCCGATGTCGTAGCGCAACTGCCAATACGACTCGGTCAGGCGATCGAGGCGCCGCGCGACGACACGCAGCCGCATCCAGACGGTGATGGCGACGAGCAACGCCGCCCCTGCGATGATGAACGGGAAGGTCAACAAAAATCGTACGTTAGTCAACGGCTTGCAGCGGTGTCAATCGCCACGCGCGCGCGAGGGTTCAGAAGGAAAGCTGACGGACTCGAGGGAGAAGCGCAGCGGCCCTTCGCATCAGACCGCCGCGCGACTCTCCCTCTACTTGCGTGGAAGGATCGCGTCCTTGAGTTGCTTGGCGATTCGCGCCTTGACCACGGTCTTGGCCGGGATCTTGATCGCTTCACCAGTTGCCGGGTTGCGGCCCATTCGCGCCTTGCGCTTCTGAACCACCAGCTTCACCATCCCGGGCAACACAAACTCTCCCGACCGCTTGAGCTCTTTCTCGGCGAGCACCGTCAGTTCGTCGAAAAACTCACGCGACTGCGTGCGCTTCACTTCGAACCGTTCGGCGAAGTGCGAGAAGAGTTCGGATTTGCCCATCCGGCGGGCATCAGTCATAGGGGGTCTCCCTTTGAACGTGTCACGCGCATCCGTATTCCCGTCAATCGACGCGCGCGCGACGCGATCGCGGTGGTACGCTTTCGAAAAATCGTTCGTATGCTAGCGTGCCCTTCCAACGAGTGTCAAACCTCACGCGCGCACAAGCCG
>JAISPN010000072.1 GCA_031274845.1 Acidobacteriaceae bacterium | reverse complement strand
AGACGTCGTGGCGACGCTACTTCGTCTGCGGCAGCTCGAACACGTACAACGCGTTGCCGCTCTGCGGATGACGGATCTCCGGCGTCACAAGACGCGGCACCTGACGCGGACTCGTGCCGCCGAGCGCCGCCGTCACGGCGATGTACTGATGGCCGTCGATACTGAATGACAGCGGGAACCCTTGCACGGACGTCCCGAGGCGCGTCTCCCACAGCACCTTCCCCGTCTTGACGTCGAACGCGCGGAAGTTACGATCGAGATCGCCCTCGAACACGAGACCGCCAGCGGTCGAGAGCGCCGCCGTGATGAACGACGCGCGCTGCTCCACGCTCCACACCTCGCGCAGCGTGCGCACGTCAAACGCCGCCAGCTTGCCGACGTTGCCGTTGGTCCCCGGCATCTCGAAGAAGCGGCGGAGTGACGCGGTGCCGCCAGATCCTTCGCGCAGTTCAACCGCCTGCGCCTGATTGTCGAGGCACGCCTGCACCAGCGGAATCACCAGCACGCTCGCGCCCGGGTTGTACGACATCGCGTGCCAGTCGTGACCGCCGGCGCTACTCGGGCACGCCGGAATCCACTCACCCACCTTGGCGTTCTTGATGTCCTCGCGATATTCAACCGCGCCGGTCTTCGCATCGACCTTGTCGAACACGTTCTGGAACACGGTTTCCTTCAACCCGAGGAACTCGCCGGTCTTGCGATCGAGCTTCCAGAGAATGCCGTGCTTGCCGGCGGAGAACACCACCGGACGTCCATCGACATCGACCAGCACGCGTTCGAACACCTCGTCGAGATCGAGCGCCTCGCCCGGCACGTGCTGGAAGTGCCACTTCAACTGACCCGTGTCGAGATCGAGCGCCACGGTGGAGTTGCTGTAGAGCCCCTTGTCGTCAATCGTCGTGTGACGGCTTGCTGGCGACCACGGCTTGGCTTGCGCGACGCCCCAATAAGTCATGTTGAGATCGGGATCGACGCTGCCGGTAATCCACGTCTCCGCGCCGGCGCGATACATCGGCGGCAGATTCGCCCACGTATCGCCGCCCGGCTGTCCCGGCTGCGCGATCGTGTCGAACTTCCACTTCAGTTTTCCGGTCTCGGCGTCGTAGGCACTAATCCAGCAGCCTATTCCGGTATAACGCGCGCACCCCGCCAGACCGACGATGATCGTGTCGCCGACAACGATCGGACCACTCGTCTCGCTGTACCCCTTCGAGGAATCGGCAATGCGCGTTTCCCACACCTGCTTGCCCGTCTTCGCGTCGAGCGCCAGCAGCCGCGCATCGGTCGTCGCGTGAATCACATGATTCCCGTGGAGCGCGATGTTCCGCATCTCGCCGCCAGACTCCGGCCCGGCGTGGTGCTCCCAGATCAACTCACCGCGGCGGCCATCGATCGCCTGGATGATGTTGTTTGGATTGATGAGGAAGATCGTGCCGTCGTGGACGAGCGGCGCCGGCTCGCTCCCGCCTTCGTACATGTTCCACACGTAGGCAAGCCGCAGCCCCTTCACGTTGTCGCGCGTAATCTGGTTGAGCGCGCTGTAGTTCCACGCTTTCAAATTGCCGCGCACGGTCAGCCAGTCCGCCGGATCGGGATTGCGCAACATCTCCGCGGTGACGGGACGGTAGTTCTTGACCTCGCCCTGCACGGTGACGCCAAGCGGCGCCGCCGGACGCGCGGGCGTCGCGCCACCACGGCCGCCACGACCCGCCGCCGCGCCGCCTGCCTGTCCAGCAGCCTGTCCGGCGGCCGCTTGCGCTGGCGCGCCACCCGCGCCAGGCACGATCGGCCGCGACGTGCTTGCCGTGAGCGGTTCGTTGCCACCAGGCACGTTGTTCGATTGCAGGATGAACGCGGCCACCGCCGCGTAGTTCTCATCGCCAAGCGCGCCCGCCGCAGATGGCGGCATCGACGCCGTAATCGTCGTCAAGAGGTCACTGGCTGGTTTGCCGCGCCACCGGCCGGAGAATCCCGCGCCCGTGAGCGCTGGCGCGTTGCCGGAACCTTGTAGCGTCGGCGTGTGGCAACTGGCGCAATTGCGCGCGTAGACATCACGGCCTGCTTGCGCCTGCGCCGCGGTGTACGCGCCACCAGCAGGCGATTGTTGAGCGACGAGCGTGACGCCAATCGCGCCGAGAACACCAAGCGTTGCCAACCGGAGAAGATGTGCTGATCGCATCACGTCACCTATTTCAAGAGCCAGCCGCGAATGCTGCCGTCGGGGGCGCGCTCGCTGTGTATTTGCACGTACAACCGTCCGGCGTTCAGATCGGCGATCTGCTCGGGCGTCAACGTCAACGTCCCCGACACATGGCCGCTCGACGCCTTCGTGAACTCAAGGTCGAACACGACCGGACCAGGAATCGCCTTCGGTCCGCGGCGGACGTTGGCCGCCGTCGCGACACCCGTCAACCCCTCGAACGTGCCGTCGATCGCGAGCGTCGCACCAGTAAGCGTCGCCGTCACCGCGCCCAGGCCCGTAATCGTATTCACCGTCGCGCCGGTGACGCCGAGGGGCGACAAGCGCGCCTTGAACGGCGCGGCAGAACGGCTTTGCGCGCCGAGCGCCACCACTGACAGCACGAGACAGAAAGACACCGCAAGAAAACGCTTCATGACAATCCTCGTTGAAGACCATGCCCGATTGAAGCCGGCGCGCGATTGTAATGCAATTGCGCCTCGCCAAGCCTGACGCGGCAGGGTACGATCCCTGCGATGCGTCTGTCGCGTTCGGGAGTGATTATTGGAGTGGTGCTGTGCCTCGCCGTGCTTGCGCTCCTCTGGACGATTGCCGGCGACACGCGAACACGCCCCTACACCATGACCCAGCAGCAATTGACCGGTTGGACGATCGTGCCTGGCGAAGGATCGGACCCGTGGGTGCTGGCGCTTCGTCCGCCGAGCGGCGTCGCCGATGCGCTCTACGCGGAGGCGACGAAAAGAAGTGATGTCGCGCTACAGCGTCCCTTCCACACGGAGTTGCCGCTCGTCCTGCGTGGGGAATACGAAGAAGGATTGCAGGG
>JAISPN010000061.1 GCA_031274845.1 Acidobacteriaceae bacterium | reverse complement strand
AGGCCGGGTCGAGTTCCCACCGGTGTTTGTCCCGCTCGGTGAGTTTGCCTGCGCCCTGTAACTCTTCGTTGTCCTGATACTCAATCCCCAGCGCGCGGCCGATCTCGTCGACGACGTCCTGATCGGGCGTGGGGTTGTCGCCGCCGGGCGTTTCATCCCCTGAGAAATAGGCGTTTTCAAGGTTGACGTCGACGTCGCCGCCAGTGATGGCCGGCGTCATGGTGGCGTGTTCGGCGCGGGTCTCCGCCATCTCCGCGCGGCCGGTGCGGGCCGCCGAACCGTGGCGGTTGAGGTCGAGCGAGGAAGGCGGCGTCGGAATGGAATCGTCAGGGTGTTTCGCTGAGTGTTTGGTCATGGCTTGTCCTTTTGGGAACCTTGACAGTTTTTCGCTAAGTATCGTACTCTCTGATGCTTATCGGAAATTAGAAATACCTCAGTGTGCATGTGTTGTGGCCTGAGGTGCATCTACGCTCCGAACTTGCGGGGGGCCGGACCCCGCTATCAATGACCGGCATTCGATCCGCGTGGCGGGCTCACGATCGTCGACCCGCCACCGGCCGCAATTGAGGAGATCTGCAAGGCATGTCACACGTTGAAGACCCGCAGTCCGGCGCGAGCGCCCCAACCCGGAGCGCCACCGGCACGATCGACCGCACCGACCGCCACGACCGTGGCGCACTGAAAGCCCGCCCCCGCGACGACCAGGATCAGATCGACCCCGAGGAATACGCCAAGCTTCTCGACATCTACGACAACAGCTTCCGGAATATCGCCGAAGGCGAAGTCGTCAAGGGGACGGTGCTCCGCGTGACGTCATCGGAAGTCGTCGTCGACGTCGGCTACAAGTCTGAGGGGATCATTCCCGTCAGCGAATTCCTGGACGAGAACGGTCAGGTCATCGTGGAGGCCGGCGACATCGTCGACGTGCTGCTCGAACGGACGGAAGACCGGGAAGGTTACGTCGTTCTGTCCCGCGAGAAGGCCGAGAAGATGAAGATCTGGGACGAGGTCGAGAAGGCCTTCGTCGAACGCAAGGTCGTCATCGGTCGCGTCATCGAGCGCATCAAGGGCGGCCTTGCGGTCGACATCGGCGTGCGCGCCTTTCTCCCCGGCTCGCAGATCGACGTGCGCCCCGTGCGCAATCTGGATGCCCTGCGCGGTCAGGAACTGCGCATGCGCGTCATCAAGGTCAACAAGAAGCGCGGCAACATCGTGCTCTCGCGCAAGGCGCTGCTCGAAGAAGAAAACGCTGAGAAGAAGAAGCACACTCTTGAGACGCTCGCCGAAGGCAAGGTGCTCAAGGGGGTCGTCAAGAACATCACCGATTACGGCGCGTTCATCGATCTTGGCGGCATCGACGGTCTGCTCCACATCACCGACATGTCGTGGGGCCGCGTCGGTCATCCGACCGAGCTCTTCAAGGTGAACGACGAGATCGACGTGAACGTGCTCAAGTACGATCCGGCGACCGAACGCGTATCGCTCGGTCACAAGCAGCTCATCACCGATCCGTGGGCGAACGTGATGGAGCGCTACCCGGTCGGCGCGCGCGTCACCGGCAAGGCCGTGAGCCTCACCGATTACGGCGCGTTCGTCGAGCTCGAATCGGGCGTCGAAGGCTTGATCCACGTCTCCGAGATGTCGTGGAGCAAGCGCGTCAAGCACCCGTCGAAGATCTTGAATGTTGGCGATCCGGTCGATGCGCTCGTCCTGGGCGTCGATCCGACGGCGCGCCGCATTTCGCTCGGCCTCAAGCAGGTCGAGAGCAATCCGTGGCACGACCTGGCGGAGAAGTATCCGGTCGGCACGCGCATTCAGGGCAAGGTGCGGAACCTCACCGAGTTCGGCGCGTTTGTCGAAGTGGAAGAGGAGATCGACGGTCTCATCCACATCTCCGACATGTCGTGGAGCAAGCGCGTCAAGCACCCGTCGGAAATTCTCAAGAAGGGTGACGTGGTCGACGCGATGGTGCTCAACATCGACGCCGAGAACCAGCGTCTGTCGCTCGGGCTGAAACAGCTCGCGACCGATATCTGGGACGACTTCTTCTCGCGGCATCACGTCGGCGACACCATCGAAGGCAAGGTGGTGCGCATGACGAACTTCGGCGCGTTTGTCGAACTCGACGAAGGCATCGAGGGGTTGATTCACGTTTCGGAATTCGACGACTCGCGGCACGCGACCAAGGGCGAAGAGAAGATCGATCTGCAGGTGGGCGAAACCTATCCCATGAAGATCATCAAGCTGTCGCCCGAGGAGCGGAAGATCGGCTTGTCGATTCGCGCGCTCAAGTCAGACGAGTTCCGCGCGGATTGGGAAAGCTATCAGGAGTCGGCCGGCGACGGCACCGCGACGCTCGGGGATCATTTCAGAAATCAATAGTTGAGGATGCGGACCTAAGGATTGCCGCATGCGCACCGCGCGGTGACGCCTGCGGCTGTCCTGAAGGTCCGGATGCTCGATTGACAAGGATCATCTGAATGACTGGCGGCAGCATGACCAAGGCGGAGCTCGTCGAGGAAGTCTCTCGCGTCTCCGACCTCACCAAGAAGCACTCGGAAGTGATCGTCGACACGGTGTTCAAGAGCATCATCGATGCGCTGCATCGCGGCGAGAAGATCGAACTGCGAGGCTTCGGCAGCTTCCGTCTGCGCAAGCGCGAACCCCGGAAGGGGCGCAATCCCAAGACCGGCGACAAGGTGGACGTGCCACCGAAGAAGGTGCCCTACTTCAAGCCGGGCAAAGAGCTGAAAGATCTCATCAACAAGGAACCGGACGACCCGCTCTCGCCGCCGCCGGATGCCGTCCCTCCGTCGAACGTGATCGCGGTGTAGGACATCACATCCACCTTTCGCGACTCCTATGGACCACCTTTGGTCGCCCTGGCGATTGGCATACGTGACTGGAACCCCGACGACCGACGAGTGCGTCTTCTGTGACGCGGCTGACGCGATGCGCATTGACGGCGAAGAGCATCCGCTCGTCGTCGCCCGTGGCCGTGGCGTCTTCGTCATCCTGAATCTCTATCCGTACAACAACGGTCACCTGATGGTGGTGCCGGACCGTCACGTCGCGTCGCTCACGGCGTTCAGGGACGACGAACTGAACGAGTTGATGCGGTTCATTCGTGAAACGGAACTCGCGTTGATCGAGGCGTACCAGCCGCAGGGCATCAACGTCGGCATCAATCTCGGCCGTTCCGCCGGCGCGGGCATCGCCGATCACGTGCACGTGCACCTCGTCCCGCGCTGGACCGGCGACACCAACTTCATGTCGGTGATTGGTGAGACACGCGTCCTTCCTGAAGACCTCGCCACGACCGCGCTCCGCTTGCGCGCCATCTTCAAGCGGCAACTTGCGCAAGACTGAGTCGTCCCGGCAACGGGAACACGTCTAGCGCGACGGCTATGGCGGATTTTTCCACTGTCACCACCGTCGTTGGCCTTCTGCTGGCACTCGCGGGCTCGTGGTGGCTGCACGGCGATCTGGCCTCAGAGGCGCGGCTGGCCGGTGTGGTGATCGTCTACTTGTTCGGAGGCATCCCCGTCGGCTGGCGCGCGCTGCGCGCGTTGTGGCGTGCGCATGCCTTCGAGATCGATCTGTTGATGATTGTGGCCGCCATCGCGGCGGCGATTGTGGGCGCCTCTTTAGACGGCGCGATCCTGCTGATGTTGTTCAGCTTGTCGACGACGCTTGAGAACCGGGCGATGGGACGCGCCAGGCGCGCGATCGAAGCGTTGATGGCGCTTCGGCCGGAAACCGCGTTTCGCAAGCGAGAGGATGGCACCGTTGAGGAGATTCCCGCCTCAGCGCTCAGTGTCGGCGAGGTGGTGATTCTTCGTCCCGGCGCGAGAGTGCCTGCGGATGGCACGATCGTCAGCGGACACGGATCGCTGGACGAATCGACGATTACCGGGGAATCGATGCCCGTCGTCAAGGAGCCGGGCGCGCAAGTTTTCGAGGCGACGGTGAACCTTGACGGCGTGCTCGAAGTGCGGGTCGCCCGAACCGTCGAGCAGAGCACGGTCGCGCGGATGATTGCGCTCGTCACCGAAGCGCAAGCGGCCAAGGCGCCGTCCGAGCAGTTCAGCGCGTGGTTCGGACAGCGATACACGATCGCGGTGCTTGCAGGATCGGCCGTCGCGCTGGGCGCTTTCTTCTGGCTGGGCAATAGCTGGGAGACGGCGCTCTACCGGGCGGCCACGATGCTGGTGGCGGCGAGCCCGTGCGCGGTGGTGATTTCCGTGCCGGCGGCGATCCTGTCCGCGCTGTCGGCGGCCGCGCGTGGCGGCGTGCTGTTCAAAGGGGGCGCGGCGCTTGAAACGCTGGCCGCGGTCAACGTGTTTGCGTTCGACAAGACAGGCACGTTGACGACAGGCCGTGCGGAGGTGACGGGCGTGGTCGCCCTCGATGGCAACGAGGAGCGTTTTCTGTCGACGCTGGCGAGTATCGAAGCGCACTCCGAACATCACATCGCGGGCGCGTTGCGGCGCGAAGCGGCGCAGCGAGGTCTCCGCACGCATGCGGTGCGGAACGTGACGGCGTTGCCGAGTGCCGGCATCGTGGGCGAAGACGAGGAGGGGCCGCTCTGGGCGGGCAATCAGCACATGCTCGCATCGATGGGCGCCTCCGCCGACGAAACGATTCTGCGTGATTTTCAGGAAGGCGCCGAGACCATTGTGTATCTGGGGCGTGGGGATCGCGTGCTTGGCGCCGTCAGCGTCGCCGACACGCTCCGCGACACGTCGGCCGAAGCGCTCACCGCGCTCCGGGCGAGCGGCGTCACGACGATCCTGATGATGACAGGCGACAGACGGTCCGTGGCGCTACGCATCGGCAGAGCCGTGGGAGTACGGGACGAAGAGATTCACGCCGACATGCTCCCCGAAGACAAGGTTCGTCTGGTCGGCGAAGTGGCGCAAGGGAAGAAGGTGGCGTTCGTCGGCGACGGCGTGAACGACGCCGCCGCGCTGGCGCGCGCCGATGTGGGCATCGCGATGGGCGCGGCTGGATCGGACGTCGCGCTTCAAGCGGCCGATGTCGCGTTGCTGTCGGAAGACATGGGACGCCTTGCCGCCGCGCACCGCTTGTCCAAGCGGACCGCCGCGGTTATTCGTCAGAACCTGACGTTTGCCATCGGCGCGATGCTGCTCCTCGTCGGTGCCGCCGCGCTATTCGGCCTGCCGCTTCCCTTCGCCGTCCTTGGCCACGAAGGCGGCACCGTGCTCGTCGTCCTCAACGGTTTGCGACTGCTGGGCGATCCGATCCGCCGTGTGTCACGGACGTGATCTGGTCATCTCGTCATTGAATGATTGCGGATGTGGGCTCGTGGCTGCGTGAAATGCCCCGGTCATCAAGGACCAGACGGCCAGATCGCGAGATAACCAGATGTCACGCGCCGTACGTTGCCATCAACCAACTGAAATCGCGCGACCTCGGTTGATCGCGTTGATTCGTCGCCGCGTGGATTAGCCGAGCAACTGTTTGGCGATGGTCTGCAACTGGAGGTTGGACGTGCCTTCGTAGATCTGCCCGATCTTGGCGTCGCGATAGAACTTCTCGACCGGGTAGTCCTTGACGAAGCCGTTGCCGCCAAACAGATTGACCGCCAGCGAGGTGACGCGCTCGGCCATCTCGGAGGCGTGCAGCTTGCACATGGCCGCTTCGGTGAGGAACGGCTGATGCTGATCGCGAAACCGCGCCGCTTCGTAGACCATCAAACGCGCCGCGTGGAGGTCAGTGGCGGCGCGGGCGAGTTGATGTTGAACGGCCTGAAAATCCGCAATCGTCTTTCCAAACTGCTTGCGCGCCTTGGTGTATGCGATGGCCGCGTCGAGCGCGCCGTGCGCGAGGCCCACCATCTGCGCGCCGATGCCGATCCGTCCTTCGTTCAGTGTCTCGATGGCGATGCGGTAGCCCTTCCCGACCTCGCCGAGACGATGGCTCTCCGGGACGAGGCACCGATCGAAGAGCAGCTCACACGTGCTGCTGGCGCGAATCCCCAGCTTGTCTTCTTTCTTGCCGACGGTGAACCCTTCGGTCCCGCGTTCGACGACAAAGGCGGTGATGCCTCGATAGCCGGCGGACGGATCGATTGTCGCAAAGACGATGAAGATTTGCGCTTCGGCGCCGTTGGTGATCCACATCTTGCGGCCCGAGAGCCGCCAGCCCGCGTCGGTCCGTTCGGCGCGTGTGGTGAGCGCGAACGCATCGCTTCCGGATCCCGCTTCGGAGAGAGCGTACGCGCCGATCTGTCCGCTCGCCAGCGCGCGTAGATACGTCGCGCGTTGCTCGGGCGTTCCCCAACGGAGGAGCGCGTTCACGACCAGTGTGTTCTGTACGTCCACGAGGACGCCGACCGATGGGTCGACGCGCGAGATCGCTTCAACCGCGAGCACCGAGTGGAAAAACGTGGCGCCGCCACCGCCATACTCCTCCGGCACCTCGATGGCCATCACCCCCAACGTAAAAAGTTTGTCGATAAGTTCTGAAGGAATCTTTGCGTGGGCGTCCATCTCGCGGACGGAGGGGCGGATTTCGCGGTCCGCGAACGCGTACACGCTGTCTCTGAACAGCCGCTCATCGTCGGCAAGCCGCGTGAGCGGGGCGGGGGCTGTGGCGGACTCGTGCACGGCGGGTGATGTTAACAGGCGATGGGTCTAAGATAGAAGCCCATGGCCAAGTTCCTTCGATCCGCGGCCGCAGGATCGTGTCTGGCGTTGGTCCTCTTCGGCACGTCGTCAGGACACGCGCAAGCCCCGCAGCCAGCGCCGGCTGCGCCGTCTGGACAGCAGACATCGGGCCAGAGCGATCAGCAGCCCCCTGTCTTTCGCGCGGGCATCAACTTCGTTCGTGTCGACGTCATCGTCAGCGACCGCAGTGGCAATCCCGTCGGCGATCTGAAGCCTGAGGATTTTGAAGTCACCGAGGACGGCAAAGCCCAGAAGGTCGAGACGTTCAAGCTGATCTCGCTCGATGGCGGCCGCACGGCCGCGCTCGCCGAACGTCCGCGCGAGATTCGCACCGACTTCGACGAGGAGACCGAAGCCGCCAAGGACGATGTGCGGCTGTTTGCATTCTTTCTCGACGACTACCACGTGCGCCGCGAGTCGAGCATCCGGGCGCGCGAGCAGTTGGCGAAGTTCGTGGACACGCAGATCGGTCCCTCAGACATGATCGGCATCATGTATCCGCTCGAAGCGATCGCCTCGGTTCGCATGACGCGCAACCACGACGCGGTGACAAAAGGGCTGCTGCAATTCGAGGGGCGGAAATACGACTACACGCCTCGCAACGAGATGGAGCAGCAATACATCTACTACCCCACCTCCACGGTGGAGGACATCCGCAACGACGTCTCGCTGTCGGCGCTCAAGTCGCTCATCATTCACCTTGGCGGGCTGAAGGAAGGACGCAAGGCACTCGTTCTGGTCAGCGAGGGCTATAGCAGTCTGCTGCCGCCGCAGTTGCGCGATCAGCAAGCCGCCGTGCCGGGGAGCGGCAATGTCGCCGCGGGCAATCCGATGGCAGGGGACAATCCGCTCGAGCAGAACCTCTCCGATCGCGCGCGGCTCGACATGGAAGAGCGGATGCGCGATGTCACCGATCTGGCGAATCGCAACAACGTGACGATTTACGCCGTCGATCCGCGTGGGTTGGCCGCGAGCGAGTTCGGCATCGATCAAAACATCAGCAACAGCACCGATCAGCAGTTTCTGACGAACTCCCTCGAAACGCTGCGCACGCTGGCATTCAACACGGACGGCCGCGCGATTGTGAACAGCAACGATCTGGCGAGCGGTCTGAAACAGATCGTCAGCGACACGAGCGCCTACTACCTGCTCGGGTACACCTCGACGTTCACGGCGACGGACGGCAAGTTCCACGAGATCAAAGTGCGCGTGAAACGTCCCGGCGTGCAGGTGCGATCTCGCAAAGGGTATTGGGCGTACACGAACGAGGATGTGAAGAAAGCCACGGCTCCGCCCGCGCCTGAAATGCCGAAGGCGTATTCCGCGGCGCTCGCCAGCATCAGCACGCCGCCCCGTTCGCGCATCGTGCGTACCTGGCTCGGGACCGAACGTGCCGCGGATGGCAAGACGCACGTGACGTTTGTCTGGGAGCCGATTTCACAAGCGGCGACCGGCGCACGCGCGGCGGCGATGCCCGCGAGGATTTCACTGACGGCGATCGCGCCAGACGGATCGCCCGTGTATCGCGGTCGAACGGCGCCCGCGGCGGCGGCAGGGCCCGCGGGCGGCCATGTGGCGTTCGACGCGCCGCCCGGCAAGATTCAGCTGCGCGTGTCGGTGGAAAGCGCTGATGCCGAGGTGCTCGATTCCGAGGTCCGCGAAGTCGATCTGCCGGACTTTTCCACGACGCCGCTGGCGCTCGGTACGCCGCGTGTCTATCGCGCGCGTACCGTTCGTGAGTATCAGCAGCTCAAAGCCGATCCCGACGCGTCGCCGACCGCGGTGCGCGAGTTCACGCGCGCCGAGCGTGTTTTTGTCCGCATCTCCGCGTATGCCGGAGACGCGGCGCCGGCGCTGACGGCGCGCATCCTCAATCGTGGCGGGCAGCCGATTGCCACCGTGCCGGTGA
>JAISPN010000055.1 GCA_031274845.1 Acidobacteriaceae bacterium | reverse complement strand
CCGCCAAGCCTTGATGTGCAGGACGAGACCTTCGAAGCGTCGCCGGAGAAGACGGGCACCGGACAGCCATTCAAATTCGATCGGCTTGGCGTGCGCGTGCCCGCGATTCTGGTGTCGCCGTGGGCGGCCAAGGGGCGCGTGGTGAATGAGGTCTACGAGCACGCCTCGATTCCCGCCACGGCGATGGAGTGGCTGCTGTCCGGATTTGACGGACCGCGCACCAGCCGGGAGAAGAAGGCGCGAACGTTTCTCGAGTTGCTCTCCGAGCCGGTGATGCGCACCGACGGCCCGGACTTCGCCTAGTTCCGTCTGGAGGATGGTCATGGCTCCGATTTTGATCAAGATGCCCAAGCCGCCGCGCGCCGCGTACAACCCTGCGCGCCCAGCCAATGCGCTTCTCCTTTCACACGTCCGCGAACTCGAAAAGGCGTTGATCGCCATGGGGCGAACCGTGCGACGGAAGGCGCCCAGAACAGAAGGGCAAGTCGCCGCGTACATCCAGCACCTGAACCGCGCGTTGTACCATCAGGCGCTATTGCCGAATGTCGAGCGGCGGCCGCTCGATGTTCCGATCGACGAGATGACACCAGTGTCCAGCCGTCAGCGTCAGCGCGCTTCAGCCACACAGCCGGCGGCGTCCTCTCGCCGGAAGACGCTGTCGGTGAACAAGACGGTGAAGAAAAAGGCTGTGAAGAGCGCCAGTGTGAAAAAAGCCGCGGCGAAGAACACCACGATGAAAAACACCGCCACGAAAAAATCCGCCGCGCGTACGCGCAAGCAAGGCAGGTCATTGTGAAGGCCAGATTCATCACGCTCCTGACGCTTCTGTGCATTGGCCGTGCGCTTGGTGCGAGCGCGCAGGCGAGCGATCCGCAGGAAAGCCGGATGGGCGCCGAGCTACGGCTCGAGGAGCAAGATCTCGCGAAGGATTGCGATTCGTTCAAGACGATCGTCTCGTGCGCGACGGATCTGGCGACAGAACATCCGTTCCATGTGTCCATGGGGAGTATCGCGCCGCAGAACGGACTCGGCGCTGGTCCGGCCATGGTCACCCACTTCACGCCGCAGAACTGGCGGATCACCTGGAGCGGGGACGGCGTGTACGCGCCGGGCGGCGCCTGGCGCGCCGGCACGTACCTCACGATGTATCGCACGAAGATCGCGCCGCCGCAGCTTGCGCAACCTGGCGCGCGCGTGCAGCCCATTCGGATCACGGAGACCGCGGTCTACGACATCTACGCGCAGACGATGTCGCTTCCGACGATCAACTTCTATGGTGTGGGCGCGGACACGTCTGTAGCAAACAAGACGGCCTACCGCATGTCTGAAACGCTTGTCGGGGGCAGTGCGTCGATCCCGCTCGGTGCGGCGGCCAACACCCTTCGGCTAAACGTCTTGCTCGAAGCCAATGGACGGATGTTCAACATCCGCGACGCCGCGATGAGCGACGGGCCATCGATCAGCACGCGATTTGACGAGGCGACGGCGCCCGGGCTGGTGACGCAGCCGTCATTTACGCAGTTCGGCGAAGGCGTGCGGATGCATCCCTTGCTGTTTGGCGATCGTCTGCAGCTTGGCTACACGTTGCAGTATGAGCAGTTCGTGAGCACCCAATCGTCTTCTTCGTTTGAGCGGTGGTCGGTTGATCTGGCCCATCAGATTCAGCTGTATCACACGGGCGGAGGACCCGTGGTGCGGGACGAACGGAATACGCCGGACGACTGTTCGTCCTCGCCCTCGGAGCCCGCGTGTCCGAGCGTGACCCGCGATCGATGGGGGAGCATCAACATCCGGGCGCTCGTGTCGAAATCCATCGTCGGTTCAGGCGCCACGGTGCCGTTCTACCTGCAGCACACGCTTGGCGGATCGGACATCGACGGCGCTCGCGCGCTGGCCAGTTACGACGACTATCGCTTCCGCGGCCCGCACCTGATGCTCTTTCAGGAAAGCCTTGAGCATTCGATATGGGGACCGCTCGGTGCGTCGTTGCTCTTCGAGCAGGGGAAGGTCATGTCGCAGGATGCCAAGCTGAGCGTCGGCGGCCTGCGTCAAAGCGTCGGCGTCGGCGCCACACTGCGCGCCGGAGGCTTTCCCGCCGTGACCGCGTCGTGGTACACCGGCGGTCCCGAAGGTAATCACTTCATCTTCACGCTCGACACCTCCTTGCTCGGCGGCGGCAGCCGCCCGTCACTGCAGTAGCGACTAAGGAGTAGTGCGGTGAAAGAATCTGGTTGGTGAGATAGCCCTTCATGGAACAGCGTATTGAGGAATGCATGGCGGCAGGCACAACGCGCCATTTCTCATTGAGCGTCATTGAGCGTGGAGCGGATGTCAACGTGGTGAACAGGTGTCAGCCGTAACGGAAACGCCACGCTCCGAATCCGCGGCGAGGACGGATACATCGGCTTCTCCAACCGACCTCGCCGATGTGGGGCGTCGACTGAAGGCGATCAGTGTTGGGTCGATCGGAAATTTGGTCGAGTGGTACGACTTTTACGCGTACGCGGCGTTTTCCCTCTATTTCGCGGCGGCGTTCTTTCCGGGAGAAGACCCTGTCGTTCAGCAGTTGAACGCCGCTGTTCTTTTTGCGGTGGGGTTCATCGTGCGTCCGATCGGCGGATGGCTGTTCGGTTCTCTGGCCGACCATTACGGGCGCAAGAATTCGCTGATGCTATCGGTACTGCTCATGTCCGCGGGATCGCTGATGATTGCCGTGACGCCGTCGTATGCGACGGTGGGTGTCGCCGCGCCAGTACTGCTTGGTTTGGCGCGGCTTGTTCAGGGGTTGAGCCTGGGTGGTGAGTACGGAACGAGTGCAACCTATCTGACCGAAGTGGCAGACGAGAAGCATCGCGGGTTTTATTCGAGTTTTCAGTATGTCACGCTCATTGGCGGGCAGCTCTCTGCCCTCATGGTGTTGTTTGTACTGCAGCGGCTATTTCTGACGAGCGAGCAGCTCAAGGCGTGGGGCTGGAGAATTCCATTCGTGATTGGCGCCCTGCTCGCGGTCATCGCGTTCGTCATGCGGCGGAACTTGCACGAGACCGATCAATTTGTTTCGTCACGCCGCACGCGATCCCGCCAGAGTTCTCTTGCCGCGCTGATGGAATATCCGCGCGAGGTTCTGGTGGTTGTCGGTTTAACAATGGGAGGGACGACGGCCTTTTATACCTACACCACGTACATGCAGAAGTTCCTCAAGCTGTCGGTTGGCCTGACAGACAATCAGACGACCGCGGTGACGGCAGGCTCGCTCGTTTTTGCCTTGGTTCTTCAACCGTTGTATGGGGCGTTATCCGATCGGATCGGTCGCAAGCCGTTACTGATTTGGTTCGGATTGAGTGGAACGGTCAGCACGATTCCGTTGCTCTATCTGCTCCAGTCGACACGGAGCGCCGCCGGTGCGTTTGCGTGGCTGGCGACGGCATGGCTGATTGTGGCCGGCTATACGTCGATTAATGCCGTTGTGAAGGCGGAACTTTTTCCCACGCATGTGAGAGCGACCGGCGTTGGGCTCCCGTATGCCGTGACCGTGTCGATCTTTGGCGGCACGGCTGAATCGATCGCCTTGTGGTTCAAGTCGATCGGACACGAGACCTGGTTCTATTACTATCTGACCGCTGTCATCGCGACCTCGCTTGTTGTGTATGTCGCAATGAGAGATACCAGATTTCAGTCAGCAATCGACGCGCCAGAAATAAGGCCTTCGTCCTTCTAAATGCATGTCGAATCGCGCTGGGGGCACTGACAAATTACGGTGAAGGTGTTCTTCGAGTGATGTATGACTCGTCTAGTTCCGCCAGCGAAGGGCATCCAAGCAACGCCATCGTGCGCATGAGATCCGTTCGGAGAATATCGATCGCGCGTCGAGCTCCGGGTTCGCCAGCCGCGGCGACACCGTAGGCATAGGCGCGCCCGACGAGGACTGCCTTTGCGCCAAGCGCCATCGCCTTCACGATGTCGCTGCCACGTCTGATGCCGCCGTCCATCAGGACTTGAACACGGTCGCCCACGGCCGCCACAACTTCCGGGAGGACGTGAAGGGTAGCCGCCACGCCGTCGAGTTGCCGGCCGCCGTGGTTGGAGACGACGATGGCCGCCGCGCCCTCCTCAACGGCTCGATACGCATCCGCCGCGGTATGCACGCCTTTCACGACAATCGGTCCCTGCCATGCCTCATGAATCCAGCGGAAGTCGTTCCAGGTGACGGCTGACTGCGCGAGCGCGGCGCCCACATCCGCATACGGCATCGGCCCCGTGGGGAGGACGATGTTTGGGAACGTCATCGGACGTCCGTCCATGATGAATCCCGACACCCACGAGGGCTTGGTGACAAACTGCGGCAGAAATCGGAGCCGTTCGCCGAGGCTTCCGCTCGACAGCGGTTGCATGCCATTGCGCGCATCGCGTTCCCGAAAACCGGAGACTGGCGTGTCGATGGTGACGACCAGTGCGGTGTATCCCGCCGCCCTCGCGCGCGCAATCGCTGACTGCGCAACCTCCCGGCCGCCGACGAGGTAGAGCTGATACCAGAGAGGGCCGGATGCCGATTGTCTGACCTCCTCGAGCGTTGTGCCAGATAACGTCGAGAGCGTGTAGGCCGTGCCTGCGCTGGTGGCCGCACGCGCCGCGCACTGCTCGCCGCGTGGAAAGAACAGCCGCGTGCTCCCGACGGGCGCCAGCACAAAGGGTAAATTGAGTTGATGGCCCAGAATGTTGGTGTGAAGGTCCACTGACTGCACCGACACCGCGGAACGCGGGCGCAGCACAATCTCCTCGAACGCGCGAGTGTTCTGAGCGAGGGTCCGTTCTCCCTCAGCGCCACCGTCGATGTAGTCGAAGAGCACCCGCGGCAATCGGCGTGTGGCGAGTTGGCGGAGATCCTCGATACACACGGTGCGATGCGGTGCAAGTTGCCAATCAGACATAGCTGTCAATCCGCCTCAACGATCCCGTCATCGCCGGAATCCGTGGATACCATACCATCGGCAGTGTCGCTGCACGCGCTCGTCCTCAGCTCGCAGCGCATCACCCTGCAAGTTTTCGGCGACAATGATCGCCGGATGGGTTGGCGACTCACGTGAACACGCTTCGAACAGCGTTGACCGGCAGCGGACGCTGGTTTGGTATCGCGCTTGTCATCGGGTTGGTGATTCGTGTGGCGACGCTCGTGTTGCCCGGTCACGAGGATGTCGTCAGCTGGAAGATCTGGACGTATGCCGCGGCTCATCATGTAACGCGGATGTACGGAGTCGGTGGCGACCCGCCGATTCGCGGCATCGTGCGGTGGGGGGAGTTGTGGACCACCGTCAACTATCCACCGGTCTTTCTCTACGAGTACGCGATCGTTGGAAAAATCTATTGGGCGATCTTTCCGTCGTTTCCTGACTCGCTCGCGCTGACCGTCGCCGTCAAGCTGCCGGCGCTCCTTGCCAACGCTGTGTTGACGGCCTTGCTGTTTGTCACGGTGCGGCGCCTTGGCGGAGAGAAACCGGCACGATGGGTGGCGCTCGTGTACTGGCTGAATCCGGCCACGCTCTTTGGCGGCGAGATGCTCGGCTACCTGGACGTGCTCTGCTTTCTCCCGGCCGTGGCCGGGCTCATCCTCGCGTCGTTCAAGCGTCCGTGGCTGGCCGGGCTGCTGGTCGCCATCGGGCTGGCGACGAAGCCGCAAGGGTTGCTGATCGGTCCTGCGTTCGCGCTTGCGTTGTGGCAAGCGGGAGGAATAGGCGCGATCGTCAGCGCGTCGGTGTCATTTGTCGCGACGCTCTGTCTAGTCTGCGCGCCGTACTACGCGAACGGATCGTTGCCCAACATGTGGCTTGCGTTCGGATCGTTCGACGCGCGGCAGGACACGATGTCCGCGTACGGGGCGAACATCGGCTGGATTATCAATTGGTGGTTGCGGGGCAAATTCGGGATTCCCGAACTCGGTATTCCGCGCGCGTTCATGCAGAGGGTTCCGAATCCGCTCGCC
>JAISPN010000044.1 GCA_031274845.1 Acidobacteriaceae bacterium | reverse complement strand
AGTGAACAAGCACAGGCGTGGCGGACATGGATGTCATGGTAATCCCATGACCAGATCGCTGTGGACGATCAGGTGGTCTTGATCTCGTCCAGCAGGTCGGGATGGCGATCGAGCAGCTTGAGCAGTTTGACGAGGGCGAGCGACGGCCTCGTCTTGCCGGTTTCGTAGCGCGAGAACGCATTGACGCCGCCGCCAAATAGCTCGGCGGCTTCGCGCTGGTTGAGGTCAAGTTTTTCCCGCACGGCTCCAATAAAGCCCGGATCGACGATGGCCGCGTTCACTTGCTTGTTGAACGCGATGGCTAGATCGCCAGTCCGTCGAGCTTCAGCCAGATCAAGAATCGCCTCACCACATGCCGGGCAATAGTCGCACACGACGTCCGGAAAGGTTGTCGTCTCTCCCTTGTAGGTGTACGGCAGGTCACGCGTGTCGCGCACGAGTTCCGCCGCGCCACAAAGAGGACACGTCATGGTCAAAGCTCCTTGAAAGACACTGATGAGCAGGCCATCAGCGACCGTCAGCTTCAGGTACACATCACCGGCGCGCGTGTGGGGACGGTACACGTCCTGCCAGATTCGATGATCGGCATAGGTCGTCATGCTCTTGTAGAAGTCGGCTGGTGCCAGCGCCATCACGACATCGCCACGTGGGTGGTGTGGAACTGGTAGTTCGCCGCAAGCGCCGTGACGGTCGTAAGTGCTGTAGTGTGGCGTGTATTTCTCCACGCAAAGAAAATTAACCTAGTTGGTTTAAGTTGGCAAGTTGTTGGCACCTGGTCGTCTGGTCATTGGGTCATCTGGTCGTTGACGAGTCAGGGGATGTCACGCGGCAGCGAGCCCGCCTTCACATCCGGCGCCCTCGCGCAAGCCGGTTCAAAATGATCTCCAAAGTTCACCAATGTCTTAATTGCCAAGCCACAAGATCACCAGACGGCCAGATGATCGACAGCGATCCTAACGATTGATCCAATGTTTCGGATCGATATCCGGTTCATCTGGCGGGCGGGTCTTCTACGTTGCCGAGCTTGTGAACAGCCGGTAAACTTTTTTCTCCCACCTGGCAGTGTGGTTATCCATACCGGGTTCTCTGTCATCGAAATTATTTAAATACGGTTGGGATCGAATGCGCCCGGACTGTGTCCGGCTGTAGGAGGCGTTTACGTATGGTACGTGGCAAGCAGGCAAGAGGTGTGATGTGGGCGGTCCTGGCGGCCGCGCTGCTGTTGATTCCAGCAGCCGCGCGCGCGCAGAGCGCCATCGCAGGCACAGTGAAAGACACGTCGGGCGCGGTCCTGCCGGGCGTGACGGTGGAAGCGTCGAGCGACGTGCTGATCGAGAAGAGCCGCGCGGTCGTGACGGACGGTTCCGGTAACTACAAGATTGTTGATTTGCGTCCAGGCAGCTACGTCGTGACGTTCAGCCTGCCGGGCTTCCAGACGGTCAAGCGCGAGAACATTGATCTTCCCGCCGAGTTCACGGCGTCCATCAACGCCGACATGAAAGTCGGGTCGCTTGAAGAGACGATTACGGTCACGACGGCGGCTCCGACCGTCGACGTGCAGAGCGCGGCGCACGTGCAGACGCTCGATCGCGACGCGATCGACAACCTGCCGACCGGCCGCACGATTCAAGGCCTCGGTCAGATGATCGTCGGCGTCAGCCTGAGCCTGCCGGACGTCGGCGGTTCGCGCGCCGCGATGCAGACCTACATGTCGGTGCGTGGCAACTCCGCGGCGAACAACACCGTCATGATCGACGGCATGGTCGTGAACGGCCTCGAATTGAACGGCGCGGTCCAGAGCTACTTCAACGACGCGATGAGCCAGGAGATGAGCTATCAGACCTCCGGCATCGACGCGTCGGTGTCGAGCGGTGGCGTCAAGCTGAACATGATTCCGAAAGACGGCGGCAACCGTTTCAGCGGTTCCTCGCAGTTGTCATATCGTCCCGGTGCGTGGCAGGGAGACAACCTCACGTCGCGTCTCAAGACGGCGGGTCTCGCCGTCGGCAACAGCACCCAGTACATCTACGACCTCAACGGGACGGAAGGTGGCCCGATCGTGCGCGACAAGTTGTGGTTCTTCGCAACGGCGCGCGACAACCGCACGAGCAACGGCATCACCAACACGTTCTTCCAGGACGGCAGCAAGGGTACCGATTACAACTACATCCGCGACGCCCTGGGCCGTGCGACGTATCAGCTGAGCTCCAAGGTCAAGCTGAGCGGCCACTACGATCGCATCAGCAAGTACCGCGGTCACGACATGCAGTCGCTGACCTCGCCTGAGCAGTCCGCGCTCATTTGGACGTCGCCGAACTACTCGACGTCGCAGATCAAGATGACCGCGACGCTGACCAATCGCCTCATGTTCGATGCCGGCTGGACGGGCAACATCGAGAAGCGCAACACTTCGATGCAGCCGGGGATCGCGCAAGATCGTAACTCGGCGGCGTGGTATGCCGGCGCGGCCTACTCGCTCGTCAACACGACGCTTGGCGGCGTGTCGAACTCGTCGGCGACCGCCTACGGCGCGCAGTGGCCGGTGCGGTACAGCTACAACACGTCGTTGTCGTACATCACCGGGTCGCACAACCTCAAGGGCGGCTTGAACGGCACCTACGGCAGCTTTTACCACTCGTACGATGCGAACGCGGACCTCTACCAGGAGTACGCAAACGTCGATACCTCTGGCTATCTGAATGGTACGGGTCCGCTCGTCTTCACGAATCCGGTGTCGGTGGTCATCCGCAACACGCCGATCCAGTCGGGCGAGATGTTGAGCAAGGACATGGGGATCTACGTGCAGGATACGTGGACGCTCCGCCGCATGACGGTGAATGCCGGCATCCGCTACGAGTGGCTGAACTCGGGCGTGCAGGGATACACCGCTCCGGCGGGCCGCTTCGTCCCGGCGCGCACGGTGCCCACGCAGAACAACCTGCCCGCGTGGAGCGATCCGGCGCCGCGTTTCCAGGTGGTCTACGACCTCTTTGGCAACTCGAAAACGGCCATCAAGTACTCGGCGAACCGCTACAACGCGGCGCAGACGACGACGGTGGCTTCGGGCTTCAACACGCTGAGCTCGGTGACCGCGCGGCTTCCGTGGGTCGACAAGAACGGCGACAACATTGCCCAAGGCTCGCGTACGTTCGACGCCAACGGCAATCCGATCATTTGCGACTTCGTGAACGATTCGAGCTGTGAGATTGACATGAGGCTGTTGCCGTCGAACTTCGGGATG
>JAISPN010000296.1 GCA_031274845.1 Acidobacteriaceae bacterium | reverse complement strand
GCACGCTGACCTACGAAGCGATCCATCAGCTCTCGCAACTGGGGTTGGGGCAGACGACGTGCATCGGTATTGGCGGCGATCCGTTGATCGGTACGACGCACATCGACGCGCTCGCGCTGTTTGCCGAGGACCCCGACACGGAAGCCGTGATCATGATTGGCGAGATCGGCGGGTCGGCGGAAGAAGAAGCGGCCGCGTGGATTCAGGCGAACTTCAAGAAGCCGGTCGTGGCGTTCATCGCCGGACAGACCGCGCCGCCGGGACGCCGGATGGGACATGCCGGCGCAATCATCGCTGGCGGAAAAGGCACGGCCGCGGAGAAGATGGCCGCGCTGACGGCGGCGGGCGTGGCGGTCGTCAAAAGCCCCGCCGATATGGGCCGGACCCTCAAGTCATTGCTGTAGGCTGGTCGCTCACTCGAACGATTCACGCAACACGAGTCCAAAATATACTGTTGATATGTCTGAATGTACGTTTGCCATCATCAAGCCCGATGCGGTGAAGCGGAAGCTCGCCGGAAAAATTCTCCAGCGCATTGAAGCCGAAGGGTTCACGATCCGCGGCATGCGCCTTGTGCACCTCTCGAAGAAGGACGCGGAAGGCTTCTACGCGGTCCACCGCGCGCGGCCGTTTTTCGCCAGCCTGACCGAGTTCATGGCGTCAGGGCCGGCGGTCGTCCTCGTGCTCGAAGCGCCTGACGCAATCAAGAAGTGGCGCACGCTGATGGGCGCGACCGACCCGGCGAAGGCCGACGCCGGCACGCTGCGCAAAGAGTTCGCCGAGTCGATCGAGCGCAATGCGACGCACGGCTCCGACGCGCCGGAAACAGCGGCGGTCGAGATCGCGTACTTCTTTCGCGGCGTCGATCTGAACTAGTTCGCGCGATGGGCAAGATCCTGGTGCTGGTCGGGCTCGTCATCGCCGCCATTGGCGCGGTGATGATGCTCGGTCTGCCGCTTGGACGTCTGCCCGGCGACTTCTCAGTCCGCCGGGGGAACTTCGGGTTTTATTTTCCGCTCACGTCGTCTCTCATCGTGAGCATTGTGCTGACGCTCCTTTTCTCGCTGTTCCGTCGCTGATGGCCATCAAGTCTGACAAGTGGATCACCCGCATGGCGCGCGAGCACGGCATGATCGAGCCGTTCGTCGAACGCCAGACGCGGATCGGTGTGGTGTCGTATGGGGTCTCGTCGTACGGGTACGACATCCGCGTCGCCGACGAGTTCAAGGTCTTCACCAACATCTACAACACGCTGGTCGATCCGAAGGCGTTCGACCCGAAGTCGTTCGTGGACATCAAGGGCGACCACTGCATCGTGCCGCCGAATTCGTTCGCGCTCGCGCGGACGATTGAATATTTCCGCATCCCCCGCGATGTGCTGACGATCTGTCTTGGCAAATCCACCTACGCGCGCTGCGGCATCATCGTCAACGTCACGCCGTTCGAACCGGAGTGGGAAGGGCACGTGACGATCGAGATCTCGAACACGACGCCGCTGCCGGCCAAGATCTACTCGAACGAAGGCATCGCGCAAGTCCTGTTTTTTCAAAGCGATGAGCCCTGCGAGGTGTCCTACAAGGACAAGCAGGGGAAATATCAGGCCCAGCGCGGCGTGACGTTGCCAAAGATCTAGGACCGGTATAATTACCGGGAATGCTTCGGCCCTACCGCGGGTTTTTCCCGCGCGTTCACCCCACGGCTTTTATCGACCACAGCGCGCAGGTCATCGGCGACGTGGAAATCGGCGCGGAGAGCAGCGTCTGGATGACGGTGGTCATTCGCGGCGACGTGCACCGCATCCGCATCGGCAGCCGCTCGAACGTGCAGGACGGGACGGTTATCCACGTCATGAAAGACACGCACGCGACGACGATTGGCGACGAGGTGACGATTGGGCACGCGGCGGTCATTCACGGTTGCACGATCGAGGATCGCTGCCTCATCGGCATGGGGGCGATTCTCTTGAACGGCGTGCGCGTCGGCGCCGGGTCGATTATCGCGGCGGGCACGCTGCTGCCCGAGGGGACCGACGTGCCGCCCGGCTCGTTGGTGATGGGGAGTCCGGGCAAGGTGAAGCGGGCGCTCGGACCTGAGGCGGCTCAGGAGATCCAGATGTACGCCGACCGGTATGTCGCATACCGTCTGGACTACATGGGTACGCCCGGTCACCATCAGGCCGAGCGTCAGGCGTAGCACGCGACCATGACCCAGACGAGCACCAAGCCGCCCAGCGGCACACGCGATTTTCTTCCCGACGACATGCGCCGGCGCGAGCACGTCATGCGCGTGGTGCGCGAGGTCTACGAGAGCTACGGGTTCGAGCCGCTTGAAACCCCCGCGTTCGAGAACATCGAGACGCTGCTCGGCAAGTACGGCGAAGAAGGCGACAAGCTGATCTTCAAGATCCTGCGCCGCGGCGAGCACGAGGCATCGGGCACGGCGGATCTCGCGCTGCGCTACGACCTGACCGTCCCGCTCGCGCGCGTCGTCGCGCAATATCAGGCCGAGCTGCCGCGCTTCTTCAAGCGCTATCAGATTCAACCGGTGTGGCGCGCCGACCGGCCGCAGCGTGGACGCTTCCGCGAGTTCTACCAGTGCGACATCGACGCGATTGGCTCGACGTCGCCTGTGGTGGAAAGCGATCTCCTCGCGGCGGTGAGCGAAGTGCTCGGCCGTCTGCATTTTGAATCGTTCGTCATCCGCCTGAACGATCGGCGTCTCTTGACGGCGCTGCTTGATTGCGCGGGTGTCGCCGAGGCGTTGCACGGCGACGCGCTCGTCGCGCTCGACAAGCTGGACAAGATTGGCGCGGACGGCGTCGAGCGGGAACTGTTGCAGCGTGGCGTCTCCGCCGAGGCGACCCGTCAGGCGCTGACGATATTTTCTGGCGCGGTGACCGACCCCGCGGACAGCGACGCGGTGCTCACGCGGCTCGAACAGGCGGTCGCGGGACACGAGCGTGGCGGCGAGGCGGTGGCGAGTCTGCGGGGGCTGCTGACGCTGACGGAAGGCACGGCGGCGCGTGAGCACATTCGCATCGACCCGAGCCTCGCGCGCGGGCTGTCGTACTACACCGGCGCCATCATGGAGATTGCGGTCACGGATCTGCCGGGCAGTCTTGGCGGCGGCGGCCGGTACGACCAGCTGGTCGGGATGTTTCTGGGGCGGGATGTGCCGGCGTGCGGATTCTCGCTCGGTCTCGAACGGATCATCGTCGTCATGCAGGAACGCGACATGTTCCCGGCAAAGGTGTCGCGCAGCCCGGTGGACGTCATGATCGCGTGTCTTTCGGACCCGTTGCGGCCCGAGGCGATGCGTCTTGCGTCGGAGTTGCGCGCGCAGAAGTTGCGCGTCGAGATCTACCCTGAGAGCGGACGCAAGCTCGAGAAATCGCTGAAGTATGCGGTGGCGCGCAGCGTGCCGGTGCTGGTGATTGTAGGCGAGGACGAGCAGGCGAAGGGGAGTGTGACGGTACGGGATCTCGATACGCGGGAGCAGACGCTGGTCGACCGCGACGGCGCCGCCTCCGAGATCGCGCGCCGTGTGCGGTTGTCAGTGGAGCATTAACGAGGGCGAAGGAATCGGGCATGGGAGAACAGTTAGGAGACTGGAAACGAACGCACACCTGCGGCGCGCTGCGTCCTGAGCACGTGGGCGCCGATGTGGTGCTGCTGGGCTGGGTGCACCGCGTGCGCGACCTGGGCGGCGTGCTGTTTATCGATCTGCGCGATCGTCATGGCATTTCGCAGGTCGTGGTGCGCGACGAGGAGGCGCTGCTGGCGGTGGCGAAGCGGTTGCGTCCCGAGTTCGTCGTTGGCGTGACGGGCGCGGTGCAACGCCGTTCGCCGGATACCGTGAACGCGAAGATTGCGACCGGCGAGGTTGAGGTCGTCGCGCGCGAGTTCCGGTTGCTGAACGAAGCGAAGACGCCGCCGTTCCAGATTGCCGAGGATACGCCGGTCTCCGAGGACGTCCGCTTGCGGTATCGCTACCTCGATCTGCGCCGCCCGAGGCTCCAGTCGAATATCGGCTTGCGGCACAAGATCGCGCTTGGCATCCGGAAGTACTTCGACGAGCACGGCTTCTGGGAAATCGAAACACCCATCCTGACGAAGTCGACGCCGGAAGGGGCGCGCGATTACCTGGTGCCAAGCCGCGTCCATGCTGGCGAGTTCTACGCGCTGCCGCAGTCGCCGCAGATCTTCAAGCAGATCCTGATGATTGGCGGCACCGATCGCTACTTCCAGATCACGCGCTGCTTCCGCGACGAAGATCTGCGCGCCGATCGTCAGCCCGAGTTCACGCAGGTCGACGTCGAGATGTCGTTCGCGTCCGAGACGCAGATCTTCGATCTTATCGAGCCGCTCATTCAGCGTGTGTTCGACATCAGCGGTCATCAGATTGAAACGCCGTTCCGCCGGATGCCGTACGCCGAAGCGATGGCGCGGTACGGATCGGACAAGCCGGATCTGCGCTGCGGTCTGGAGATCGTCGAGGTCTCGACGGCGTTTGCCGAGTCCGCATTCCGCGTCTTCAAGCAGATCGTCACCGACGGCGGCGTCATCCGCGGCATCGTGGTGCCGGGCGGCAACAAGTACACGCGCAATCAAATCGACGGCATCGTCGAGCAGGCGAAGCAGATTGGATTTGGCGGCCTCATCTGGGTGCGTCCGGGCGAGCCGCCCACCAGTTCCGTGAAGGCGCTGACCGAAGGCGAACTGCGCGAGGCGATCCGGCTCGGTCAGGCGACGAGCGACGACCTGTTGCTGCTCGCTGGCGGCGCGCCCGAGCAGACATCGAAGCTGCTCGGTCAACTCCGGCTGGCGATTGCGAAGCGCGAGAACTTGCTCAACCCCGAGCAGTTCTCGTTCCTGTGGGTCACCGATTTTCCGCTGCTCGAATGGAACGGCGACGATGGGCGTTGGTTCTCGATGCACCATCCCTTCACGTCGCCGGCGGATGCCGATCTCGACAAGCTCGAACTGGACCCGGGGTCGGTCCGCGCGAAGGCGTACGATCTGGTGCTGAACGGCAGCGAGATTGGCGGTGGCAGCATCCGGATTCATGATGCGGCGCTTCAGGCGCGCATCTTTCAGCGTCTGGGGATTAGCGACGAGGAAGCGAAGCTCCGTTTCGGCTTCTTCCTCGAAGCGCTTGAGTACGGCACGCCGCCGCACGGCGGCATCGCGCTCGGTCTCGATCGCATCGTGGCGCTTCTGGCAAACGAGTCGTCGATTCGCGAGGTCATCGCGTTCCCGAAGACCGCGACGGCGGTCGACCTGATGGCAAGCGCGCCGTCGCCGGTCGATGCGAAGCAGTTGCGCGAACTGCACATCCGCACGCAGAAATAACGTATGTCGCGCAGCATCAGCGTTCCGGAAGCGCAGGTCCCGACGTTCTTTGGCGCGTACGACGAGAACCTCAAGTACTTCGAGTCGTTGTTCAAAGTCCGCATCAAGACGCAGGGCAACCAGCTCCTCGTCGAAGGAGCGCCGCCCGGACCGGAGCGTGTCGAGCGGATCGTGCACGAGTTGACGGCGCTTGCGCGTGAGGGCTATACGCCGTCGGCAAGCGACGTCAAGGTCGCGGCGGATCTCGTCGCGCGTGACGCGGATGCCGACGTGCAGGGGCATTTCCTCAAGGGAGGTCTCACGACAGCGGGGAAGCGTCGCGTCGCGCCGAAGACGCTGATGCAGCGCAAGTACCTCGAAGCCATCGAGGCGCACGACATCGTGTTTGGCGTCGGCCCGGCGGGAACCGGGAAGACGTATCTCGCGATGGCGCAAGCGGTCGCGTTTCTCGTCTCGAAGAAAGTGAGCCGCATCATTTTGGCGCGGCCGGCGGTGGAAGCGGGCGAGAAGCTCGGGTTTCTGCCCGGCGATCTGCAGGAGAAAGTGAATCCGTATTTGCGGCCGTTGTACGACGCGCTCTACGACATGCTCGATGCCGAACGCGTCGCGCGGTACATCGAGCGAGGAACGATTGAGATTGCGCCGATCGCGTTCATGCGCGGGCGGACGTTGAACGATTCGTTCGTCATCCTCGACGAAGCGCAGAACACGACGACCGAGCAGATGAAGATGTTCCTGACGCGCCTCGGGTTTGGCGCAAAGGCGGTCGTCACCGGCGACGTGACGCAGATCGATCTGCCCACCGGCCGAAAGTCGGGGCTCATCGAAGCGTTGCAGGTGGTGAACGGCATTGACGGGATCGAAATCGTCCGCTTCGACGAACGCGATGTCGTCCGCCATAAGCTCGTGCAACAGATTGTGAAAGCGTACGAAGCGTATTCCGCCGCGCCGGCACGACCGCCGGACGTTCCCATTCCGGCTGTCGCGCCGGCACGCGAGTAGCTGGTGGCCCCTGATTCCCAACGACCGCGGCTGCGGGTGGCTGTCTCCGACGAGGAGGGGCATCCCGTGGGCCGCTCACTGGCCCGCTGGCTTCAGGCGGTGGCGCCGTCGCGCGCGCGCGGCACGGTCCACATTGCGCTCGTCAGCGATCGCCGCAGCCGCACGCTCAATCGCACCTATCGCGGCATCGACAAACCGACAGATGTCCTCTCGTTTCCCTCGGCATCGAACACGCCTGAGCTGGACACGCCCCCGCTGAGCAAGACAACAGGCGCTGGCGCGAAGATCCTTGGCGATATCGTGATTGCGGTCGGGGTGGCCCGGCGTCAGGCGCGCGCGATCGGGCACGACGAGCCGACCGAATTGCGCGTGCTGGCGTTACACGGGCTTCTGCACCTTCTCGGTTACGATCATGAACAGGATACCGGGCAGATGGCCCGTGTCGAGCGCCGCCTGCGCCGCAAGGGTGGGCTGCGTGAAGGGCTGATCGAACGACGATGATCCCGCTTGCGATATTTCTGCTCGGGTGCCTCGCGGTGTACCTCGGGGCGATTGGGTCAGCCTTCTCATCGCTGATGCGGTTGTCGCTGCGTCTTCTGGCGGAGCGGAGCGATCGTCCGGGCGAACTCGATGTCTATCTGGATGAACCGATCCTGCTCTTCACGCCGGTCCGTCTGTTGCTCGGCTTCGTGAACATGCTCGCCACGGCGCTCATGGCGCGCACGGTTGGTCTTTCGAGCGTGCCGAAGTTTCTGCTGGTCTTGGCCGTCGCCGGTCTCTTCGTCGCGGTGTTCGAACTGCTGCTGCCGCTGCTCATCATCGGACGCGATCCCGAACGCGTGCTCGAAATCCTGCTGCCGTCGTTCAGTCCGATTGCGCGGGTGTTCGCGCCGCTCTCGCACTGGACGACGCGCGTGGGTGGACGGTATAGCCGGAACGCGCCGGCACCCACGCCGGAGACGCAAGTCGCAAGCGGCGCCACACCCACGGACAGTCACGACGCCGACGCGACGGTGGCGACGGAAGGCGAAGAGCGGCGGCTGCTCCAGAGCATCGTCGACTTTGGCGACACGCTGGTGCGCGAGATCATGACGCCGCGTCCGGATATCGTCGGGATCCGCGAGGATGCGACGATTGGCGATCTGCGCGGCCTGTTCCGCGAGCAGGAGTACTCGCGCTTTCCGGTCTATCGCGACAGCCTCGACAACATCGCCGGGTTCGTGTTCGTCAAGGACGTCGTGCCGCTCGACAGCCGCAACGACGAGCGTCCGCTGCGCACGTTGCTGCGCCCGGCGGTGGTCGTCCCCGAGAGCAAGCGGATTCCTGAACTGCTCCGGCAGTTCCAGCGTCAGCGGATTCAGATCGCGGTCGTCGTGGACGAATATGGCGGCACGGCTGGTCTTGTGACGATTGAGGACATGCTCGAAGAGCTCGTGGGTGAAATCCGGGACGAATACGATCTCGAGGCGGAGCCGATTGTCGATGAGGGGAATGGAAGCTACGTGTTGAACGGGAACGTCGATATCGACGAAGTATCGCAACGGCTCGGTGTCGAGATCGATCGCGAAGGGTTTGAAACCGTGGGGGGCTTTTTGCTCGCGCACCTGGGGCGCGTGCCGACGGTGGGCGAGCGGGTCGACATCGACGGCGTGCACGTCGAAGTGCTGGACGTCAACCGTCGCCGCATCAACAAGGTCCGCATTACCAGAAGCGACATCACCGCGGAAGGCGAGCGTGCGTGGTGAAATCGGGGTTCATCTCGCTCGTCGGCCGGCCGAACGCCGGCAAGTCGACGCTCCTCAATCAGATCATCGGCACGAAGATCGCCATCGTGTCAGACAAGCCGCAAACCACGCGCACGCGCATTCTCGGCGTCAAGAACGTGCCTGGCGCGCAGATGGTGTTTCTCGATACACCGGGGATTCACCGGCCGATGCATCGCATGAACGTGCGGATGGTCGACGTCGCGCTCGACACGTTTCGCAGCGTGGACGTGCTTGGCGTCGTGCTCGACGCGTCGGAGCGGATCGGGAAAGGCGACGAGTACGTCCTCGATCTGGTCCGGAAGGTGAAGGACGTGCCGATTTTTCTCGTCCTGAACAAGATCGATCTCATCAGGAAATCCCGGCTGCTGCCGATCATCGATCGCTTCTGGCAGGAAGGGATCTTCGCCGAGATCATCCCGGTGTCCGCGCTGACCGGCGAGAGCGTCGACCGGCTCGAACAGGCGATCGTGGCGCGCTTGCCTGAAGGGCCCGCGCTTTACCCGGACGATTACCTGACCGACCAGCCGGAACGCGTGATTGCCGCGGAGGTCGTGCGCGAGAAGCTGCTGCAACTGACGCACGCCGAGCTGCCGTTTTCAAGCGCGGTGGTCGTCGATCGCTTCGAGGAGCCGGCGAGTGACGGCGGTCTCCTGAAGATGTACTGCACGATCCTCGTCGACCGCGACTCACAGAAAGCCATCGTCGTCGGACGCGGCGGCGCGATGGTGAAGCAGATCGGGACGGCGGCGCGGGAGGAACTCGAACGCTTCTTTCAGACCAAGGTGTTTCTCGATCTACACGTCTCGGTCAAGTCCGACTGGCGGGAGGACGACCGCATTCTGCAGGACATCGGCGTCTCGCCACGGATGCGAGACCTCGAATAGCGTCCGCGCCTCGTGTAGTACAGTGACACCGTGCCGTTGTTTGCGACCGACGCGCTGATTCTGCGCACCTATTCGCTGGGGGAATCGGACCGGCTGGTGGTCTTTTTGACGCGCGATCGGGGCAAGAAACGTGGCGTGGCCAAGAATGCGCGACAGAGCCGGCGGCGGTTTGGCGGCGCGCTGGAGCCGATGACGTGCGGCCGCGTCACCTACCGGGAGCAGGAGCGCCGCGATCTGGTGTTTCTGCAGGACGTGGCGCCAACGCGGTCGCCGCTGTCGGCGGTTGACGGCGAGGCGCTTGGGTATGTGGGGTACTTCGCGGAGCTGATTGACGAGTGCGCGCTCGAGAACGACCCGAGCGAACCGTTGTTCCGGCTTGGCGAGTCGATGGTGGAGGCGATGGCGACCGGCGTGCCGATTGAGCCGCTGGCGCGCTACTTCGAGTACTGGCTGCTGCGGTTGCAAGGGGTGTATCACACCGATCCGCGCACCTCGCTCGACGCGCGCCGGTTTCTCGACGCTGCGCGCTTGAGCAGTCCGCGCGGGTTGGCTGACGTGCCCGCGCCCACGCGCGTGCTGCTCGAACTCGAACGCGCGCATCGCGCGCAGATCGCCGCGCACCTTGAAAAAGAGTTGAAGTCGGCGCGCGTCTTGCGCGACATCGGACGACACTGACGGTATCTCTCTAGACGATGACTTTTCAGAATCTCATCCTGAAGCTTTCCGAATTCTGGGCCTCCCGTGGATGCACGCTGCAACAGCCGCTTGATATCGAGGTTGGCGCCGGCACGATGCACCCGGAAACCTTTCTGCGCGTGCTCGGGCCCGAGCACTGGAACGTTGCCTACGTGCAGCCGTCCCGCCGTCCCGCGGACGGCCGCTTCGGCGAGAACCCGAATCGCCTGTTCAAGCACCACCAGTTTCAGGTGATCCTGAAGCCGGCGCCCGACGATGTGCAGCAGCTGTATCTCGACAGCCTCGAAGCGTGCGGCATT
>JAISPN010000208.1 GCA_031274845.1 Acidobacteriaceae bacterium | reverse complement strand
GGCGAGCGTGCAGTCGGGTGTCGAGGCCGGCAACGCGCCTTCGGCTTTGTACCGCGAGAGCAGCACGTTGGTGGCGTCCTTTGCCTGTTGCACGTTCGGCTCGTCAAACGGATTGATGGCGAAGAGCGCGCCGCAGACGGCCGTCGCAATTTCCCAGCGCATGAACTCCGCGCCAAGCGCTTCCGGTTCCGGCATCTCGATCGTGACACTGGGTGCCGAGGCAAGCGCGGTCATCGCGCGATCGCGATCGTGTTCATCGTGCGCGCCGGCGACGCGCAGGCGCACGAAGAAGCGATCCGATCCGTAGACGGCCGGATCGCCGAGCGGTTCGCCCGCAATCGGCACGACGCCGTGTCCTTCCTTGCCGGTGCTCTCGGCGACGAGCTGTTCGACCCAGAGTCCAAACGATTCGAGGTGCGGCGGCACGACGAGCGTCAACTTGTCGCGGCCGCTTTGCGCCGCGGCCGCCATCATCACGCCAAGACCCACGGCAGGATTCGTGACCGGGTCGTGACCCTGTTCCGCCTCGCCGAGCATCTGGACGCCCCACTCGACGATGGCCTCGATAGGTTGACCCATCAAGGCGGCTGGCACCATGCCGAAGTAGGACAGGGCCGAGTAGCGGCCACCGATGTCGCTCGGGTTGACGAAGACTTCGCGGAAGTGTTCGCTGAGCGCGCGCGTATGGAGCGCGGTCCCCTCGTCGGTGATGGCGAGGAAGTGTGACGCCCACGCTTTGACGCCAGCCTGTTCCAGCGCCGATCGAAAGTGCGCGGCGAGCGAGTTCGGTTCAATCGTCGTCCCCGACTTACTGGCCAGAATGTAGAGCGTGTGCGCGGGGTTGGTGGTGATGGCGCGCACGGCCGCGGGGTCGGTCGAGTCGATCATGTGCAGCCGCAGGCCGTTTGGCGCGACACCGATGACGGCGCGCAGCACTTCGGGCGCGAGGCTCGATCCGCCCATGCCGAGCAACACGGCGTCGGTGAACCCGTCGCGTTTTGCCGCCTCGGCGGTGTGACGCAGGCGAGTGGTCGATTGCGCCATCAGCGCGGGAGCGGTCAGCCAGCCGAGACGGTTGGCGATTTTGGCCGCGACGTCCGCCTTGGACGTCCATGTCGAGGGCGCACGATTCCAGAGTCCGCGGGCCGATTGCGCTGCCGCGTCGCGGAGTGTGGAAACAAGAGGCGCGAGAGGTCCAGGATTGATCTGAAATCCGTCACGAAGAGAGGGTCGACTCATGGCAGTAGAATACCGTATGGCTCGCGGTTTCGAGAGCAAGGATGTCGAGTTCCAGCAGGCGGAAGCAGGTCGTCAGGCGACCGGGCGACCGGCGTTAACCGCGCACGAACGCGCGAACAGGGAACGGCGTCACGCAGTACAACTGACGCTCGCACGCCTCTGCGCCGAACTGGATCACGCCACCGCGCCCGCGCACCGACAGATGCTGCACGACGCCATCGCCACACTCGAACGCGAGCAACGCACCCTCTCGAAGTGATGTCTTTTCGTGATCCACGCGGCTGGTTCGGGATCGTCGTGGTGGCGTGTGCCGTCGCCTGCGGCACCGGAAACGCGCCTCCATCAGAATCGCCGCGCGCGACACCGTCAGCATCGACGCCGGCGCCAGTCTCAGCGACCTCGTCGCGTCCAAAAATCGTCGCGCTTGGCGACAGTCTTACTGCGGGACTCGGACTCACGATGGATCAGGCGTATCCGTCGCTACTGCAGCGCCGCATCGATGCCGAGCAGCTTGGCTTCGACGTGGTGAATGCGGGCGTGTCTGGCGATACGTCCGCAGGAGGCTTGAGCCGTCTTGAGTGGACGCTCGACGGCGATGTCCGGGTGTTGATTGTGGCGCTCGGCGGAAACGACGCGTTACGCGGTCTGCCGGTGTCCGCGCTCGAACAGAATCTCTCGACGATCATCGAGCAGGCCGAGGCGCGGCACATTCGCGTGCTGCTGGCCGGCATGGAAGCGCCGCCGAACTTCGGCGAGACCTACACCACGGCGTTTCACGAGGTCTATCCGCGTCTGGCAAAAAAATACGGCATCACGTTTGTGCCGTTCCTGCTGCAGAACGTCGCGGGCATTGATACCCTGAATCAACGTGACGGCATCCATCCGACCGCCGAAGGGGCGCGGATGGTGGCCGATAATCTTTGGCCCGCCCTTCGCTCGCTGCTATCGTCCCCATGATTGAGCTTCGCGATATTTCAAAAACCGTCATCAGCGGCACGGCGCCGCTGACGATTCTTCATCCGCTCACGACCACGATTACCGAGGGGCAGTTTGTCGCGATCGTGGGTCCATCCGGTAGCGGCAAATCGACATTGCTCGGTTTGCTGGCGGGACTCGACGCGCCGACGACCGGATCGATTGTCATCGACGGCGTCGATCTCACGCGTTTGGACGAGGACGGCCTCGCGCGGTTTCGCGGAGAGAAGATCGGGTTCGTCTTTCAGTTCTTCCATCTGATTCCGTCGCTGACGGCGTACGAGAACATCACCGTGCCGATGGAGATTCGTGGCACGCCGGACGCGGGCGAGCGAGCCAAGGCGCTGCTTGAAGAAGTCGGGCTCACCGGACGCGCGCATCACTATCCGTCGCAACTCTCCGGCGGCGAGCAGCAGCGGGTCGCGTTGGCGCGGGCGCTGGCGAACGATCCGCCGATTGTGCTGGCTGACGAACCGACGGGCAATCTGGACAGCGCCAACGGCCGTCACATCATGGAGTTGCTCCAGGACGTACACCGCCGCCGCAACGCCACGCTGATCCTCGTGACGCACGATGCGGAACTTGCCGCGATGGCCGACATCCGCATCCGCATGCGTGATGGCCATGCCGAAGGAATGGCCTGATGTTCGTTCTGCGAATGGCGGTGCGGGAAACGCGCGCCTCCTGGCGTCGGCTGTTGTTCTTCTTCATCTGCATCGCCATTGGCGTTGCGGCCATCGTCGCCTTGCGATCGGTGATTCAGAACGTGCGCGCGGTCTTTGGCCGCGAAGCGAAGTCGCTCAATGCCGCCGACGTGCTCGTCTCCACAACGCGCGAGTGGACGCCGGAGACGCTTCAGACGATTGACCGCCGGACCGAGGACGCGCACGTCACCGCGCGGTCGGAGACGATTGAAACGCCGACGATGGTGCGGCCGGCGGAGGCGGGCAAGGCGGTCGTGCGGATGGTTGAACTGCGCGCGGTGCAGGACAACTTCCCGCTGTATGGCACGCTCGAACTCGACGGCGCCACCTACACGCACGAGTTGCTGAAGGGGCGCGGCGCGCTCGTCCGGCCGGAACTGCTGGCGGCGCTCGATGTCCACGTTGGCGACGAGATCGTCATCGGCCAAGCGACGTTTACGATTCGCGGCGTCATCACGAACGAGCCGGGGCGCAGTCTCGGCACCTTCAGCATGGGCCCGCGCGTGCTCGTCGATTACGACGACATGGCCGCCACGGGATTGACCGCGTTTGGTAGCCGCGTCAGGCGGGTGCTGCTGCTCAAGGTGCCGGATGCGCAGATCGAGCCGCTAGTGCGCGCGCTGCACCGCGATTTCAGAGACGATTTCGTCAGCGCGCGATCGTTCCGCTCCACGGATGACGCGGTGGGGCAGAACTTCGATCGGGCGGAGAACTACCTCAGTCTCGTCGGCCTCGTCATCGTCGTTCTTGGCGGCATTGCCGTGTCGAGCGTCACGCGCGTGTTCGTCCTGCAGAAGATGCGCAGCATCGCGGTGCTCAAATGCCTCGGCGCGAGAAGCCGCCAGATTATCGCCGTCTACCTGCTCCAAATCCTGACGCTCGGGCTTGCGGGCAGTCTCCTTGGTGTCGTGCTCGCGTCGTTGGCGGTGAATGCGATTCCGTATGTGATGACGGCGCCAGCCGGCGCGGCGTCGCTACTGAAAGACGTGCAGTACGGCGTGTCGCTGAGTGCCGCGCTGCAGGGCATCGGTATCGGCGTGCTCGTGTCGCTCTTGTTCTCGCTCGTGCCGCTCCTGCAGGTGCGTGGCGTGAAGCCGTCGATGCTGCTTCGTGACGAGACGGTGGCGGCCTCGACGGACTGGCTGCGCATTTGGGTGATGGTGCTGGTGTCCTCGGGACTCGTGGCGCTCACCGCGTGGCAAGCGGCGTCGCTGCGCGTGGGGCTGATTGTGTGTATCGGGTTCACGCTGCTGGCGGGGGTGTTGCAACTGGCCGGGCGCGTCCTCGTGCGCCTCATCTCGCCGCTCGCCTCGACACGGTCGTTTCCGCTGCGGCATGCGGTGCTGCACCTCTCCCGTCCCGGGAATCAGACGCGCGTCATTCTGCTCGCGGTCGGTCTTGGCGCCTTTTTCATCGTTGGCGTCCGGTCGCTGCAGAACAGTCTGCTGGCGGAGTTTTCGGTCGAGTCCGCGGCGAATTCGCCCGACATGTTCTTGATGGACGTACAGCGAGGGCAGGCCGAGGGGATGCGGCAGTTTTTGTCGGCGCGTGGTGTGCCGGCCGCCTCGTATCAGTTGCTGCCGGTGCTGCGTGCCCGCGTCACGGGCGTGCGTGGGCGCGAGACGTCGCTTGAGAGCTTTGAAGATGTGCGCGCGCGCGGCTCGCTGTCGCGCGAGTACACCGTGACCTATCGCGATCGTCTCGAGGACAACGAGCGGGTCGTTGCCGGCGCCTTCTGGTCGGGGCCGTCGACCGAGCCGGAAGTGTCGGTGGAGCA
>JAISPN010000127.1 GCA_031274845.1 Acidobacteriaceae bacterium | reverse complement strand
ATGCGATGGGGATCTGGAACGATGCCGATCGAATGTTATTCCGCGCCGATCGTATTCCGGGCACCTCCTACTCGCCGCCCAAGGACTTCGAACTTGAGGCTGGCACCTACTTCTGGACGGTGACGGCCGTGCGCGATGGTCAGGAACTCGCGTCCTCTGGCCTCTCGGCGTTCATGGTACGTACGGACCAGTAACCGCCACAATCTACCTAGCGTGAGCACGCTCCACACGCTGCGTCTGCTCGTCACGGGGTTCGTGAGCGACTGGCGCAGCCTGTCCTTGAGTTCGCTGCTGTATCCGCATCGCGCCGAGGCGCAGCTTCTGCTCCTCGGCTTTCTCGCGGTGTCGCTGCTGCTGCTCGTGGCGCGTCTCACCTTCGGCCGCCGCACGACTCGCAACCGCGTCGTGTTGCCGGCGCTGTCAGACTCGATGTCGCGCGCGGGGGCGGCGTGGCTGACCCATCTGCCGCTGCTGTGCGCGCTGACGGGTCTGCCGTTTCTCGTGCTTGCCGTCGCCGATCCGTCGGCGCCGTTCGTCCGGCGTGAGACCACCTATCCAGGACGCCGCATCTGCCTGACGATTGACGCGTCGGACAGCATGATCTCGCCGTTTCGCACCGAAACCCTCACCCTTGGGGCGAAGAGCGCCACCGATACCGCGTTTCTGACCACGGTCGCGGCCGCCGAGCGGTTCGTGCAGATGCGGGAGCAGGGGAACTATCGCGATCTCCTCGCGCTCGTCGAGTTCGGCAGCGAAGCCTATGTCGTCACGCCGTTTACGAACGACTACGACAACATTCTGCTCAGCCTGTCGCTCATCGGCGATCCGCGCGAATTCGCCGCCTTTCCCGATCAGCGGACGCTCATCGCGCGCGCCATCGAGGAGAGTGTCGAGCTGTTCAAGCGGTTCAACTTTCTCGACGCGGCTGGCAATCTGCTGGTGATTTTCTCCGACGGGGAAGACACGCTCGCGGCGGCGCACGGCCGCTCGCTCGACGACATCATCCATAGCGCCGTCGAGTCGGGGGTGCCGGTGTACTTCGTGCGCATGAACTACGACAAGACGATCGGCCAGGAGATCCCGGACGCCATGTGGATCGATGCGGTCAAGCAGACTGGCGGGAAGTTCTTTGCGGCGAGCGACGAGCGCAGTCTGCTCGCGGCGATCCGTGAAATCGATCAAGTGTCAGGCGGGACGGTAAAGCTTACCGATTACGGCGCACAGAGCTCCCGATTCGAACTGTTCGCCATTGCCGCGCTCTTCTGCTTCGTGCTGGCCGCCACGGCAAAGCTGGCCGTTCCTCAACTGCAGAAGTTTCCCTGAGCCTCAGCGCTGCTCTCGCCAGCTCCTCCATGTGGGGGATAGCGCCCGTTCCATGGACTGGTGTTATCCTCGACAGCGTGCAGTGGTTCCGTGGACGGTTGCCGGCGTTTCTCGCAGCGTGGCTGTTGGTGCAGCTGGCTGGCGCCGTCACGCCTGTGGTGTTGATGGCCGCTGACGCCATCGCCGGCGAGCAGTGTACCTGTCCGCTTGGCGATCACGCGACGTGCCCGATGCACCACTCCACCGCCATGCCGAAACCAGATACGGGGCAGTGCGCGATGAAGAGCACGTGCGCGCCCATGGACGCGGCGCTGCTTGGGATGGCTGGCGGGATCGGCGTGCTGGTGATGCCATCGACCGTCCACATCACGCTGCAACAGACCGCCACGGTTGCTGACCTCGCGGCGCCCGTCGTCGCGCGCGTTGAACTTCCCGACGCGCCCCCTCCTCGCATCTAGCTCATTCGTCATTTGTAACCGTCATGTGCCACCGGCATTGGGGCCGGAGGTGTTCGCATGCGGTTGATATGTGTGCGCGACACGTGCGCGGCGATCTGCCGCGCCAGTGATCGCGCCGTCCACGGGCGGTGCCGCCTGTGGAACGAAGGAGTGTGTGATGAATCGATATGTTGTGATGTTGGCGTTCGCGCTGACGATCTTTCTATGGCCTGCGGCGCTTCGCGCGCAGGAGACCGTGCAATACGCCAGCATTGCCGGCCGCGTTGTCGATCCGCAGGACGCGGTGGTGCCAGGGGCCACCGTGACGGTTCGGCACGTCGCCACCAACGTGACGGCGGATGCGGTGAGCGACGGCGAAGGGCGTTTCCGCTTTCCCTATCTGCGTGTCGGCGTCTACGAACTGCGCGTGTCGCTCGATGGCTTCCACGACTTCACGCGCACCGTGACGGCCAACGTCGGCTCGGCGATCGAGGTGCCGGTGACGTTGTCGGTTGGCGCGCTCGACACGACGGTGACGGTGAGTGCCGACCGGCCTACGCTTGAAACCGCGCGGACGCAGATTGCCGGCACCGTATCCGAGCAAGAGGTGCAGGCGCTGCCGATGAACGGCCGTAACTTCCTCGACCTCGCGCTGCTCGTGCCCGGTGTGTCGCCGACGAACACCGCGAGCACGCAACTTTTCGCGGAGACTTCCGCCGTGCCTGGACAAGGGCTCTCGGTGGGGAGCCAGCGCAACTTCTCGAACAACTTCCTCGTCGACGGGCTGTCGGCAAATGACGATGCCGCGGGGTTGAGCGGCATTGCGTACAGCGTCGACGCGGTCGATCAGTTTCAGGTCGTCACCTCAGGCGGGCAGGCGGAACTAGGCCGGGCGCTTGGCGGCTACGTCAGCGTGGTGACGAAAAGCGGCACGAACACGACGAGCGGTGGCCTCTACGGTTATTTCAGAAACGATGCGTTCAACGCGCCCAATCCGCTGATCAACCAGACGCTGCCGATGTCGCAGCAACAGTACGGCGTGAGCATCGGCGGTCCACTGGTGCGGAACCAGACGTTCTACTTCGCGAACGTCGAGCAGAAGCGTCTCGATCAGACCGGCCTGACGACCGTGCAGAGCGCGGACGTGGAGACGATCAACGCGTATCTGGCGGAGGCGGCCTATCCTGGGCAAGCGGTGACGACCGGCATCTATCCAAACCCGGTCCGCAGCACGAACCTGTTCGGCAAGATCGATCATCAGTTCAGCGGTCACGATCAGGTGTCGATCCGCTACAGCGCGTACCGCGTCAGTTCGGAGAACTCCCGTGGCGCTGGCGGGTTGAGCGCGCCGTCGGCGTCATCCGCCCTCGACAACACTGACCAAACCCTCGCGATCGGCAACACGCTGAGCCTGTCGTCGCAGACCGTGCTCGAGACGCGCGGCCAGATAGCGGTGAGTGATTTGCAGGCGCCGCCGAGCGATCAAATTGGTCCTGCGGTGACGATTGCTGGTGTCGCCTCGTTTGGGACGCTCTCGGGCAGTCCGACACGTCGCGTGAATCGGATGGTGCAGGTGGTCAATAACCTGTCGCATCAGCGCGGCGCGCACGCCCTGCGCGCCGGCCTCGATTTCCTCTACAACGACGACACGATTACGTATCCCCGGTCCTATCGCGGCGCGTACACGTTCTCGTCGCTGCAAAATTTTCTCTCGGGCACGTACAACAACGCCGGTTTCACGCAGACGTTCGGGAATCCGGTCGTGGCGCAGACGAATCCAAACATCGGTCTGTATGTGCAGGACGAATGGCGCGCGACGTCGACGTTGACGCTGAACGCGGGCCTTCGCTACGACCTGCAATTTCTCGAAACCATCAAGACCGACACCAACAACGTGGCGCCGCGCATCGGCTTTGCCTGGCAGCCGGGCGGCAGCGCGGAGACGGTGGTGCGTGGCAACGCCGGGATTTTCTACGACCGCGTGCCGCTGCGCGCGCTCGCGAACGCGCTTCTGTCCGCGGGGAACACGACCGATCCGGCGAAGCTGCAACAGGTAAACGTCAGCCTCTCGCCAACGCAAACCGGCGCGCCTCTCTTTCCCAACGTGTTGACGGATGTCGTGCCGACGACGACCCTTGTGAACTTCTCGACGATGGACCCTCGACTGCAGAACAGCTATTCGCGGCAGGCGAGCATCGAGGTGGAACGGCAGTGGGGCGCGCGGGCGACCTACAGCGTGGGATATCAGTACGTGCGCGGCGTCGGTTTGCTTGCATCGATCAACCAGAACGTGCCGACGTGTGTCGCGAGCGGAACGAACAACGGCTGCCGTCCGAATCCGTCGTATGCCAACAACAGTCAGTACACCGCGGCCGGATCGTCGAACTACCACGGCCTGCACCTGTCGCTTATCGAGCGTCCGGTCTCGTGGGGATCGGTGCGTGTCAGCTACACGCTGTCGAAGTCGATGAACAACGTCGGTGAGTTCTTCTTCAGCTCGCCGATCGATCCGCTCGACATCTCGAAGGACTGGGGACGCTCCGACGACGACCAGCGTCACCGGCTTGTCGTGAGCGGCTCGGTCGAGACGCCGTCGCGGCCGGCCGAGAATCTGTGGCAGACGCTGACGTATGGCTTTCAGGTGAGCGCGATGGTGCAGGCGTATTCGGCGCTGCCGTTCAACATCACGTCGGGTGTGACGACGGTGCAGGGAACGGCGGGGCGTCCGATCGTCGACGGTGCGTTCATCGCGCGGAACGCGGGCGTGGGGACGCCGTTCTTTAACCTCAATCTGCGAGCAAGCCGGGCGTTGCCGCTCGTTGGCACGACGCGCCTGACGCTCATGATGGAGGCGTTCAACGTCACCAATCGTATGAACGTGGTCTCCCGGAATGGGAACTTCGGCGCAGGGGCCTACCCGGACAACCCCGCGCCCACATTCGGACAGATCACGGGCGTAGGCGATCCGCGATCGCTGCAACTCGGCCTCCGCGTAAGCTTTTAAAGAGATGCGACAGATTCTGTGTGTGCTCTTGGTCGGCGTCGCGCTGCTATGTGCCTCGGTTTTGGCGCAGGCGCAGACGCCGATCGCGCTTCGCGGTACCGTTCGCGACGAGTCCGGCAGCGCGTTGCCAGGTGTTCGCATCGAGTGGAGGAGTGACGACGGCGCGTCCGGAAGCGCGTTGACCGACGAGCAGGGGCGCTACGCGCTGCAGACGCTCGCCACTGGTCATCTGACGGTGTCGTTCATGCTCGTCAACTTCGCGACGGTCCGGCGCGACCTTGCGATCGGGGGAGACGCCCCGCGCGACGTCGACATCGTGCTGCACCTGATGTTTGGCGCGGATGTGCTCGTCACCGGCGCAAAAACATTTACCAATCTTGCGGACGTTGAAAACCCCGCGGAGAATTTGAGCGGCGTCGCGGAATCAGCCAGTCAGGGGGCGATTACCGCGCGTCAACTGGAGACGCGCCCGATCGAACGTGCCGGCGAGGTGATGGAAACGATCCCTGGCGTCATCGTCAGTCAGCACAGCGGCGAAGGCAAAGCCAACCAGTACTACCTGCGCGGATTCAACCTGGATCACGGGACCGACTTTGCGACCACGGTTGCCGGCATGCCGGTGAACATGCCGACGCACGCGCACGGTCAGGGCTACACCGATCTCAACTTCCTCATTCCCGAACTCGTTGGCGGCGTCCAGTATTCGAAGGGACCGTACTTCGCTGACCAGGGGGATTTTGCGACTGCCGGCGCGGCGAACATCAATTACGTCAATGTGCTCGCGCAGCCGATCGTCAGCGTCAGTGGTGGTGGCGAAGGCTTTGGACGCGCGCTCGTGGCCGCGGCGCCGGCGGTGGGGGCGGGCACGCTTCTGGCGGCGGTTGAGGTCGAGCACAACGACGGTCCATGGGATCATCCCGACGATTTGCAGAAGCTGAATGGCGTGATCAGGTACACGGCAGGCACGGCGGCGAATCGATTCTCGCTGACCGGGATGGCGTATCACGCCTCGTGGAACTCCACCGATCAGGTGCCGCTCCGCGCACTCACGGATGGCACGATCGACCGCTTTGGCGCGATCGATCCGACGGACGGCGGCGACACCTCTCGCTACAGCGCTTCGGTCGAATGGCAGCGCTCTGGCGGCAACGCGTCGACACGGTTGTCCGCGTACGCCGTCGCCTACGACCTCAATCTCTTCTCGAACTTCACCTACTTCCTGAACGATCCGGTACACGGCGATCAGATCCGTCAGGTGGATCGGCGGATCGTCACCGGAGGAACGCTCAGTCAGAAGCGGATCGTGCGTCTTTTCGGCAAAGAGATGCAGAACACTGTCGGCGCGCAGGTGCGTCACGACGCGATCGGCACCATCGGTCTCTATCACACAGAGGCTCGTCAGGTGCTCGAAACAGTGAGCGACGACTCCGTGCAAGAGACGTCGGCTGCCGTTTACGCGCAGAACGAAACCTACTGGATGTCGAAGCTGCGCACGATCGCGGGGTTGCGCGCGGACGGGTATCGCTTGGGGCTCACCGACAACACCACCGGTGTGCCGGAGGGGACGAAATATGCCGGCCTCGTCAGCCCGAAGGGTGGCGTGATTGTTGGGCCGTTTCGTGGCGTCGAGCTGTACGGCAACGCGGGTCTCGGCTTTCACAGCAACGATGCGCGGGCCGCGTTTGCGACCGATGCCGCGGCTACCGCGCCGCCGGTGTCACCGCTCGTGAGAGTGAAAGGCACGGAAGCTGGTCTGCGCGTCGTGTCCATCCCGCATCTGCAAACGACCGTCGCGTGGTGGGGGCTGTGGCTCGACTCCGAGCTTGTGTTCGACGGCGATTCTGGCACGACGGCGCCGGCGTATCCGAGTGCGCGGCACGGTGTCGAGTGGGCTAACTACTACACGCCGCTAAGAGGGGTGACGTTCGATGCGGATCTGTCGTGGTCGCACGCGCGGTTTACCGGCAATAATCCGGCCGGGCCGTTTGTGCCTGGCGCCGTGAATACCGTGATGGCCATGGGCGCCGCGCTCGATCGCGGCCGATTCATGGGCAGCGTGCGCTGGCGCTATTTCGGTCCGCGTCCGCTGATTGAAGACGACAGCGTGAGTTCGAAGGCGACCAGCCTGGCAAACGTGCAGGCGGGCTATCGTGTCACGAAACGGATGACGGCGACGGTTGACCTGTTCAACGTGACCAACGCCCAGGACAGCGACATCGACTACTTCTACACGTCACGGTTGCCTGGCGAACCCGCGGACGGTGTCGACGATGTGCACTTGCACCCCGCGTTGCCGCGCACCGTTCGAGCGAGCCTCAAGATGACATTCTGACGAAAGCGCTCTATTCATCACCCAACGACCAGATGATTAGAGGAAGTTGGGGCACCCCGGCCGGCAGCGGCAGGGGATCGTGCGCTCGCCGATCGTGCAGTAGTCGAAGGTGAGTTCCTCGCCAGGTTCGATGCGTCTTCCCGCGCGAATCCAGATCGTCGTCCCGGCGATTTCAAACCAGCAGTTTGGCCGGCAGGCGTGGTTGATGAAGCGCGCGATGTTGCCGCCGACCGCCCCGTCGCGGCTCCAGCGCCGGTTGATGCGAAAAACCCAGATGCACCCGTCGCCGAGATACTGCTCCTCGCGCGCCTCGCATTCGCTGTTGAGCACCAGTTCGCCCGCGTAGTCGATAATCCGCCGGTTCTTGGTGATTGGTTCGAGCGCGAAGACGCCGTAGCCGTGGAGGCGTGAGCGCCGACGCGCGATGCGCGGCAGTGGCCGGGGTGGTTTCATCACTCACTACATTGCCACGAAAACGTGCCGCGTGTGCGCGTCACGCGCGCGGCCAGTCGCTATACTTTTCGTTCATGGCTCGTCCGTTTGATGCGGTGCTCGTGGTGGCGTTCGGTGGTCCTCAGGGGATGGCCGATATTCGGCCGTTTCTTGCCAACGTTTTGAGAGGACGCCGGATTCCCCCCTCGCGCGTCGAAGAGGTCGCGACACACTACGAGCGCTTCGGCGGCGTCTCGCCGCTCACGGCCATCACCATGCGGCAAGCCGACGGATTACGCGAACGCTTGCGGGCGCGGGGGATCGATCTTCCGGTGTTTGTCGGCATGCGCAATTGGCATCCGCTGTTGCCAGACACGGTGCGCGCGATGGCCGGGCAAGGGATCACGCGCGCGGTCGGATTCGTCTGCGCGGCGCATCGGTCCTATTCGGGGTGCGCGCAATATCGTCAGAACGTCGTCGATGCGCGAGCGGAGACGGTCGCATCCGGCGCGCGCGATGTCGAGGTCACGTATGTCGGCGACTGGCACACGAGCGACGGGTTTGTGCAGGCGAACGCGGACCACGTCCGCGCGGCGCGCGAACGGCTTGCGGCGCCGCTACGGCCGAAGGCGCGGCTCGTGTTCACGGCGCACAGCATTCCGATGTCGATGGCCGGCGTTGAGCGCTATACGGCACAACTCCTCGAAGCGGCGGCGCGCGTGGCCGCCGCCGCAGGCTTTTCGGAGTGGGCGCTCGTCTATCAGAGCCGCAGCGGGCGGCCAGAAGATCCGTGGCTCGGTCCTGACATCTCGGACTATCTGCGCGCGGAGCACGCGCGTGGACTAGCGGCCGCGGTCGTGTCGCCGCTGGGGTTCCTGTGCGATCACATCGAGGTGCTCTACGACCTCGATCACGAAGCGGCCGAGACGTGCGCCGAGATCGGATTGCCGATGGTGCGCGCGGCCGCCGTCAACGATCACCCGCTGTTTCTCGACACGATGGCCGAGGTCATCGCCGCCACGATCGCGTGGTACAGCCGCGGTATTCCACTCACGATCGTCCCTCGCCCGTAACGGCGCCGCGCGCGTGTCCGCGCCGATGGCCGCAAGGTAGAAGTTGTCACATTAGGTGTGATCACATATAATCGGCTGGTGCGCGTGGACAATGGAACCGTAGATATCGGAACCGAGTTGAAGATGGCAAAGCCGTTTACCAGCCTCGGTCACAAGGTGACGCTAACGCTGGCGCGGACGGCGGCGGTTATTGAGCATCGGTTCGAAGAGACGTTCCGCGAGCACGGCATCACGGCGACGCAGTTCAACGTGCTGCGCATCTTGCGCGGCGCGGGCGCCGAGGGCCTCTGCCGCAACGAGATCGGTGAGCGCATGGTGCGCCGCGTGCCAGACGTCACGCGGCTGCTGGATCGGCTGGAGGCGGAGACGCTCATCGTCCGCGAGCGGACCGGCGAGGATCGCCGGTTTGTCAGCACGCGGATTACCCGAAAAGGATTGACGTTGCTCGAACGTGTCGATCCGGATGTTCGCGCGTTCGAAGAGGAGATGGTCCAGCACATGAGCCAGGAACGGTTGACCGCGCTGGTCACCCTGCTGGACGAACTACGGTCAGGCAGACACACGGATTCCTAGAGGAGATGTTCAGTTATGGCGACAGAAACCACACAGAAGCACGTCATCGATCCGTCCCACTCCGAGGTGACATTTCAGGTGCGCCACCTGCTGACGCGCGTCGGCGGCCGGTTCTCGAAGTTTGAAGGGAGCGTCGACTTCAACGAAGCGGCGCCGGAGCGGTCAACCGTCACGGTCAGCATCGATGCGTCGAGTATCGATACGAGTGAACCGAACCGCGATCAGCACCTGCGCACGGCCGACTTCTTCGACGTCGCGGCGTATCCGACCCTGACCTTCGTGAGCCGGACGATCGTGCGTGCCGGAGAAGGCCGGTTCGATGTGCACGGCGCGCTCACGATTCACGGCGTCACGAAGGAGATCGTGTTGCCGATGTCGTTCCTCGGCAAGGCGCGCGATCCGTGGGGCAACAGCCGCCTTGGATTCGAAGGCGATGTGACGATTAGCCGCAAGGACTTCGGGTTGAACTGGAACGCCGCGCTCGAGGCGGGCGGTTTTCTGGTGGGCGACGACGTGAAGATCAGCCTGTCGATTCAGGCGGTTCAGCAACAGTAACCAGTGAGGAAAGACGCTCGCCGGCCACGTGCGCGGGGCTGGCGAGCGCTCGTCAACGACTTACGT
>JAISPN010000123.1 GCA_031274845.1 Acidobacteriaceae bacterium | reverse complement strand
CTTCACCGATCGCGTCGTCGTGCGTCCGTGGCCCGGCTACGTCGCGCAGAAAAACTTCGCCGCCTCGCTCGCGCGCAACGAATGGATTTTGTCGCTCGACGCCGACGAACGGGTCACGCCAGAACTTGCAGCAGAGATCCAGCGGACGCTTCAGACACCCACGCATCAGGCGTACTGGATTCCGCGCGTCACCTGGCATCTTGGACGCTGGGTCCGGAGCACCGACTGGTATCCCGATCGGCAGTTGCGCCTCTACGACCGGCGCGTGGCGCGCTGGACGGGACGCTACGTCCACGAAGGCGTCAACGTAGACGGCACCATCGGCGTCCTCGGCTGCGAGCTTGAACATTACGCGTACCGCGACATCGCCGACCATCTCGAAACAATCGATCGCTACACCACCTACGCGGCGCGGCAGATGAAAGAAGATGGACGGCGCGCCACGCTGTGGCAGCTGCTGACGCATCCGCCGCTCGCCTTCCTTCGCAACTACATTGCGAAGGGGGGCTTTCGTGACGGGACGCCGGGGTTCATCATCTCGACCATGAACGCGTATTACGTCTTCCTCAAGTTTGCGAAGCTGTGGCAATTGAACGCCACGAGCGAGAACCCCCGCCCGCGCGCCTGATGTATTCGCTGCACATCGACACGGCGCGCACGTGGCGCGGAGGACAAAATCAGGTACTCCTCACCGTCAACGGACTGCGCGCCGCCGGCTATCGCGCGGCGCTCGTCGCGCACCCGGACGGCGAGTTGCGGCGTCGCGCGCACGAAGGGCTGGAGCTCGTGCCAATTGCGTCGCGGACGGAAATCGACCTCGGCGCCGGCTGGCGGTTGGCGCGCGCGATCCAGCGCTTACGTCCCGACGTGATCCACGCGCACGATCCGCACGGCATCGCGATGGCGTCGGTGGCGCTCTCGATCCTGAGCGGCATGCCATCTGGCACGCCGCTTCCGCTGCTGGTCGCGTCACGACGCGTCGACTTTCATCTCAAGGGGAACTCGTTTTCGCGCTGGAAATACCGGCAGGTCGACTGCTTCATCGCCGCCTCCGACGCGATTCGTCAGATGTTGATACACGACGGCGTCCCGGCGGATCACGTCGTCACGGTCCACGAAGGGATCGATGTCGAGCGGGTCCATGCGGCGGCGCCGGTCAACGTCCACGAGGCGCTCTTCCTCCCGCACCACGCGCCGCTTGTCGGCAACGTTGCCGCGCTCACCGCGCACAAAGGACAGCGGCACCTCATCGACGCGGCGCACCTCGTCATCCAGCACGTGCCAGATGCCCGGTTCGTGATCTTCGGCGAGGGGGAACTGCGCGAGGCGCTCGAACGGCACGTCCACGAACTGCGCCTTGAAAAGCACGTGTTTCTTCCCGGCTTCAGAACCGACATCATCGGCTGCATCAAGGACTTTGATCTGTTCGTGATGAGCAGCGTCACCGAAGGGCTCGGCACCTCGTTGCTCGACGCGATGGCGTGCCGGAAAGCCATCGTCGCGACAACGGCGGGCGGGATTCCCGAAGTGGTGCAGGACGAGGTGACCGGGCTGCTCGTTGAACCGCGCGATCACCACGCGCTCGCGGACGCGATCGTCCGGCTCCTTCAAGACACGAAACGCCGCGAGCAGATGGCCGCCTCTGGCTACGCGCGCGTGCAGGAGCGGTTTACCGTCGAGCGGATGGTCGCCGGGACCGCTCGCGTGTACGAGCAACTGGCTGACAGACGCCGCGCAACGGGCACTGCGAATCCTTCTGCGCGCGGCTGAAACCGCAGGCGTTCATCATCCCGAGATGACAGATCGAGAAGTCGTACCGCACCGGATCGGCCGGGTCGAGCGCGCGCAACTGTCTGGTGATGTCGCTCGCCATCTTCCAGCCTGGGCTCGTGTACCGCGTCAAGCGCAGGCAGCGCCCAACGCGCACGATGTGCGTATCGAGCGGCACGACGAGCGCTGACGCGGGCACGCGCGTCCAGACGCCGAGATCGAGCGCGTCGCGCCGCACCATCCACCGCAGAAACAGATTCAGCCGCTTGCACGCGCTGCCGGTCGAGGGCCGCGGAAAGAAATAGCTGACCCCCGCGCGTCAGCTCTTCTTGCCGTTGACAGCGGTGACATCGATCCCGAGCGCTCGCGTCGAGAATGAATCGAGCGCCTCGCCCACATCCGGTGAGGCTGGGTCGTAGCCTTCCAGAAAAAATCCTTCAATCGATCCGGACTGCGCGAGCATCTGCCGAAGAATCCAGAGCAACGCCGCCAGATCGCGTCCGCGAATCCAGCGGTGAACGATCGGCTCCAGTTTCGTCAGCTCGCGCGAGGGATCGAACTGACGCACGTAGGCGGCCGGATGCGGCCCCATCACCTGCAGCAGACGCTCGATCGACTGAAGCACGCTCGTCACCCGGCCGAACGCCAGCGCCGCCGCGCAAAAACCCACCACTTCCAGGTCGTCCGGACGCGCGAACCGCCGCACGATCTGGATTGGATCGGACGCCGCGTCGGGGTGGTTGAACTGCTCGTACAACCGATCGAGCGCGGGGCCTAATGACGCCGTACGCAGCACAGCCATGCCTTTGACTATGATTCTCCCATGCGGCGAATCGTGCTCCGGGTAACGGTCACGCTGATCGTGCTCGTCGGCCTCGTGCTGGTCGTCCTTACCGGCGGCTATCTGTACCTGCGCGAGTCGCTGCCGGTCATGACCGGCGAGATCCGCGTCGAAGGCATCTCCAAAAGCGTCGACATCGTGCGCGACGCCGACGACATCCCGCACATCTACGCGGAGACGAAAGCCGACGCGCTGTTCGGCCTGGGCTACGTCCACGCGCAGGATCGCCTCTGGCAGATGGAGTTCCAGCGGCGGATCGGCTACGGACGGCTGTCTGAAATCTTTGGCGCCGCGACCATTCCCCAGGATCGCTTCTTGAGAACCGTCGGTTTCGGCCGCGCCGCAAACAGCGCATGGACGAAACTGCCGCAAGATGTCCGCGACGAGATCGACGCGTACCTGCGCGGCGTCAACACCTTCATCACTAGAAATCATGGCCGCTTCCTGCCGCCGGAGTTCACCTTGCTCCGCTTCGAACCCGAACCGTTCACCGGCCCCGACGTGCTCGTCTGGGTGAAGATGATGGCCTGGGATCTGAGCGGCAACTACTCGCTCGAACTGATGCGTCACGACATCCTCGCGGCGGTCGGCGAAGAGCGGATGGCCGACCTGCTCCCGCCCTACCCCGCGGACGGCCTGAACATCGTCCAGACGCCGCTCCTTGCACCGCCGAAGCGCACGCAGCAGACATCGGCACGGACACCGGCACATGCGGCAGTACACGCACCGGACATCCTCTCCTCGGCGCTGGCGCTGGCACGTGTTCCCGCGCCGTCGAGCGAAGGAATCGGTTCCAACAACTGGGTCGTCGACGGCACGATGACGGCGTCGGGCAAACCGATGCTCGCCAACGATCCGCATCTTTCCTCGCACGTGCCGTCGCTCTGGTATCTGGCGCACATGACCGCCGGCGATTTCGACGTCATCGGCGCCACGCTGCCCGGCGCGCCCGCCGTCGCGCTCGGCCGGAACAAATACATCGCGTGGGGCGCCACCAACGTTGCCGCCGACGTGCAGGATCTCTATCAGGAACAGCTTGACGCGAGCGGTACCTACGCGCGGTTCCGTGGACACGACGAACCGATCACCGTCGTGCGCGAACAGATTCTCGTCAAGGGCGCCGCGCCAATCGATCTCAACGTCCGCATCACCCGTCACGGCCCGCTCGTCTCCGACGCGATTAACGCCAACAACGCCGCCGCGGCAACAACACCGTCTGCGACGCCGCCATCACCGCCGCTCGAACCGCTGGCGCTCCGCTGGACGACGCTCGACCCCGACGACTCGACGGTCATGGCATTCATGCGGCTGAACGACGCGAAGAACTGGACCGACTTCACCGGCGCGATGCGCGAGCTTGTCGCGCCGTCACAAAACTTCGTCTACGCCGATGTCGACGGACACATCGGCTACTACGCGCCCGGACGGATTCCGGTGCGCGCGGCTGGCGATGGCTCACGTCCGGTTGAAGGGTGGGAGGGACAGCACGAGTGGACCGGCTTTGTCCCGTTCGACGCGCTGCCGCACGCCTTCGACCCGCAAGAGCACTTCATCGTCACGGCCAACAACCGGCCGCTTCCGGCTAACGCGCCGTATTTCATCGGCATGGACTATCCCGACCCGTGGCGCGCGCAACGCATCACCGATCTGCTCGGTGGCCGCACGGGACTCACCGCCGACGATTTCCGGACGATTCAGGCCGACACGCTGTCGCTGCACGCGAAGTATCTGGTGCCGCTGCTGCTCGGCCGCGTCAAGGAGAGCAATGAGCGGCGCGAGGCGCTCGACACGCTGCGCCGGTGGAACTTCGACGCCAGCGCGGACAGCGTGGCCGAATCGATTTTCGAGGCGTGGTTTCTGCGACTGGCCGGCGCGCTCGCCGGAGACGAACTTGGTCCGGTGCTCGCTTCCTACGAAGGGCGCTTCTCGTATGTCACCCGCTTTGTCGCGCCGATTCTCGAACGCGGCGCCAGCCCGTGGTGCGACAACGTGACGACGCCCGAAGTTGAAACGTGTGAGGATGCCGTCACCAGCGCGCTCGATGCCGCGCTTGCGGATCTCCATCAACGCACCAAACGTCCGCTCCCCTTCTGGCGATGGGACGCCGTCCACCACGCGGTCTTCCCGCATCAAGGACTCGACTCGGTCGGGCTCCTGCGGCCATTCTTGAGCCGCTCGATGCCGTCCGCTGGCGATTGGAGCACCGTGAACGTCGGCAGCGTCGCCACCGATGCGTTGTACGAACAGCACGCGGTCCCCGGCTACCGGCAGATCGTCGACCTCTCGCCCGCCAACGACAGCCGCTTCGCGGATGCCGTCGGCGAATCGGGCCACTTCCTCTCGCCGCACTACGACGACTACCTGTCAGACTGGCAAGCCGTCCGCCACCGCAAGATGCGCATGGACCGCGAGGAAATCGAAGACACCGAAACCGGCTACCTCCGCCTCACCCCGGTACTCACCAAATAGACATCGGTGCTCTGGTGATTGATTCATTGAGGACACGCATGAATCGCTCGTGCGTTCTCGCCAGACGTCACATTGATGTCAATGCAATTGACGACCCGAAGAGGTGTTACGTGGACGGCTTGTGCAGTGGCAAGACACGTACCCGTGTTCTCATGGAATCAATCGTGACCAAAGCACCCTCGATGTCGGCATCGGTAGCGGTCGCCGCGCCTACCGCTGACCAGTGACTTGCTTCAATACCTGCGTCGTTCAGCGCCGCAACCCATGCCGGCGAGAGATTCATATCGACGAGAATCGTCATGCGCCGGTCAGCAGTTCCTCGATGCTGACGCCTGCGCCGATTTGACCGACGATCATCCCAACCGTCACCCGCATTCCACGGATGCACGGCCTGCCGCCCATAATGTCCGGGTGTTGGGTAATGCGGGTGAAATCGGCCATCTCGTACTCCTTCGTTTGCGACGGGTGTTCCTCGCCACCTCAGGCTAGCACGATGTCCGCCTGGCGATGGCGGCAGCGCCAATT
>JAISPN010000286.1 GCA_031274845.1 Acidobacteriaceae bacterium | reverse complement strand
ACACGCTGCGCTTCTCCGCCCGAGAGCGTCGTCGCCGACTGGCCGAGTTCGATGTAGCCGAGGCCGACGTCCTGCAACGTCCGCAGCTTGACGGCAATCGCCGGAAAATTTTCGAGCAGCGGCAACGCCTGATCGACGGTGAGGTCGAGCACGTCCGCGATCGACTTGCCGCGATACTTGATGTCGAGCGTTTCGCGGTTGTAGCGGCGCCCCTTGCACTGCTCGCACGTCACGTAGACGTTCGGCAGGAAGTGCATTTCAATCGCAATCACGCCGTCGCCCTGACACGCTTCGCAGCGTCCGCCTTTGACGTTGAACGAGAACCGGCCGCTGCGAAACCCGCGCGCCTTGGCTTCGGGCACCATCGCGAACAGATCGCGGATGAAGGCAAAGAGCCCGGTGTAGGTCGCCGGATTCGATCGCGGCGTGCGCCCAATCGGCGACTGATCGATGTCAATCACCTTGTCGATCTGCTGAACACCGTCGATGCGATCGTGCGCGCCCGGTTCGTCCGCCGCCTTGTAGAGCGTCCGTGCCAGCGCCTTGTAGAGGATCTCGTTGACGAGCGTCGATTTCCCCGACCCGCTCACGCCGGTCACCGCCGTCAACACGCCCAGCGGCACTCGAACGGTGATGTTCTTCAGGTTGTTCTCGCGCGCGCCGACGACCACGAGTTCGCCCTTGGTGGCGGGACGCCGTGTCTTCGGCGTCGGAATCGATCGCGCGCCGGTCAGGTACGCGCCGGTCAAGGTCTCAAATCCGCCGGTGTCACTCTGCAGCGTCTCCATCAAGGCACGCGGCGTGCCCTGAAAAATCACGTGCCCGCCATGCTCGCCGGCGCCGGGACCGAGATCGATCACGTAGTCGGCCGTCCGGATCGTCTCCTCGTCGTGCTCGACGACGATCACGGTGTTGCCGAGATCGCGCAGACGCGCCAGCGTGGACAGGAGCTTGCGGTTGTCTCGCTGGTGCAGGCCAATCGACGGCTCATCGAGTACGTAGAGCACGCCGGTCAGACTGGCGCCGATTTGCGTGGCGAGACGAATGCGTTGCCCCTCGCCGCCAGACAACGTCGCCGCGCTGCGGCCCAGCGTCAGGTAGCCGACGCCGACGCCGTGCAGAAACCGGAGACGCTCCTGAATCTCGCGCAGGATGCGCTCGGCGATGATCGCTTCGCGATCGGTCAGCGTGAGCGACTCGAACACCAGCAGCGCTTCGTGAATGGGAAGTTCGACGTAGTCGGCCATCGTGCGTCCCTTGACGCGCACCGACAAACTCTCCGCCTTGAGCCGCCGTCCGTGACACGTCGCGCACGGACGCAGCGACCGGTAAGTTTCAAGTTCGGCCTGCTCGGTCCACGACCCTTCTTCGTAGCGGCGGCGAAGATTGGGAATCACCCCCTCGAACTTCTGCGCCGCGCCGCGCGACGTGCCGTACAGCAGGAGGTCGCGCTGCTTCTTCGGCAACTTGCCGACCGGCGCGTCGAGATCGATGCCGAAATCGCGGGCGAGCGCCTGCAACGCTTCCCGCACCAGCTTCTTGTCGCCTTTCGCCCACGACGCCAGCGCGTCCTCCGACAGCGACTTCGTGTCGTCTGGAATGATCCGCGCCGGGTCGAAGTCGATCGTCGCGCCAAGCCCCTGACAGTCGGGGCACGCGCCGTGCGGCGAGTTGAACGAGAAGGCGCGCGGCGTCATCTCGGGAATGCTGATCCCGCAGTCCACGCACGCAAGGCGTCGCGAGAACAACCGATCGCCCTCGTCGTACGAGTTGATGATGACGATGTCGTCGGCGAGGTTGAGCGCCATGTCGATCGACTCGGTGAGCCGGCGCTCGACGCCGGCGCGAATGATCACGCGATCGACGACCACCTCGATCGTGTGATTCTTCCGGCGATCGAGGGCAATCTCTTCTTCGAGCGCGCGGAACTGTCCATCGATCCGCGCTTTCGTAAATCCCTTCGCGCGGAGCGCCGCCAGTTCCTTCTTGAACTCACCCTTGCGTCCGCGCACGAGCGGCGCCAGCACGTTGATGCGCGCGTCCTGCGGGTAGAGCATCACGCGATCGACGATCCGTTCGAGCGACTGGGTCGCGATCTCCTTGCCGCAGTTCGGGCAGTGCGGCACGCCGATGCTCGCAAACAGCAGACGGAGATAGTCGTAGATCTCGGTGACGGTGCCGACGGTCGAACGGGGATTCGAACCGGTCGTCTTTTGCTCAATCGAGATGGCCGGCGACAAGCCTTCGATGAGATCGACGTCCGGCTTCTCCATCTGTTCGAGGAACTGCCGCGCGTACGCCGACAGCGATTCGACATAGCGCCGCTGCCCTTCGGCGTAGATCGTATCAAACGCCAACGACGACTTCCCCGACCCAGACAGTCCCGTGATGACGACGAGTTTGTGGCGCGGGATGTCGACGTCGATGTTCTTGAGGTTGTGCACGCGCGCGCCGCGCACGGAAATCCATGCATGGGACATCGACACTACCGGCCCTCTGTTCTCAGCTTGCTGTTCCTGAATCCGTACACCACGTAGATCGCGAGTCCCACGAGCAGCCAGATCCCAAACCGTTCCCACGCGTGTCGAGGCAGGCCGAACATGACGTACACGCACGAGAGCGCGCCAGCCACCGCCACCACCGGCAGCGCGATCACGCGGAACGGCCGTTGACGCGACGGATCGGTATAGCGCAGCACGAGCACGCCGATACAGACGATCGCGAACGCTGACAGCGTGCCGATGTTCGTCAGGTCGTAGATCTCGTTCTCGTCCAGCGCGAGCGCGCCAAGCGCGACGAGCACCCCGGTGACGAGCGTCGTGACGTGCGGCGTGCGGTACTTCGGGTGTACCTTCGACGCCCACTTCGGGAGCAGGCCGTCACGAGCCATCGCGAAGAAAATGCGCGGCTGGCCGTACTGAAACACGAGCAGCACCGCCGTGAGCGAGACGACCGCGCCGAGCGACACGATCCAGCCGGCGGCGCCAAGCCCCGCAATCTGAAGCGCCTGCGCCAACGGATCGGCGGCCTTGAGTTCCTGGTACGGCACGAGCCCGGTCGCCACGAGACCCACGATGACGTAGATCAACGTACAGACGGCCAGTCCTCCGAGAATGCCGACCGGCATGTTGCGCTGCGGGTTCTTCGTCTCTTCGGCAGCCGTCGAAATCGCGTCGAACCCGATGTAGGCAAAGAACACGATCGCCGCGCCTTGATGGATGCCGCGCCAGCCATTCGGCGCAAACGGCACGAAGTTCGCCGTGTCGATATGCGTCACGCCGACGCCAACAAAGACGACGAGCACGAGCAGCTTCACCGCGACCATGATGTTGTTCGCGCGCACGCTCTCTTTCACCCCGATATACAGCAACCAGGTGATGAGCATCACGATGGCAAACGCCGGGATGTTCAGCAGAATCGGCACACCGGCTATTCGCGGCGCCGTCTGGAGCAGCGCGTGAATCTCCGGCTCGCTCGAAAGCAGCGCCGTGCGGTAGCCGTGCGTCAGGTAGCCAGGCAGATGAATGCCGAACCCGGTCAGCACCGAGTTGAAGTAGCCGGACCACGCAATCGCCACGGCAACGTTCCCGACCGCATACTCGAGGATCAGATCCCAGCCGATGATCCAGGCCACGAGTTCGCCAAGCGTCGCATACGAGTAGGCATAGGCGCTGCCTGCTTGTGGAATCATCGAGGCGAGTTCGGCGTAGCAGAGCGCGGCGAGGCCGCACACGACGCCGAGCAGCACGAAGGAGAGCACCAGCGCCGGCCCCGCGCCGTAGCGCACGATCTCGCCCGAGGGCAGCGTCTCGCCCGCCGCGGCCGTCCCGATCGACGAGAAGATCCCGGCGCCAATCACCGCGCCGATCGACAGCATGATCAGATCGCCAGCGCCGAGCACCCGCCGCAAGCCTGACGCCTGCTCGGCGTCCGCAACGAGCGACGCGATGGGTTTGCGCGTGAACAACTGGGACATGGGTGCGCTCATCATATCCGCACCAGCGTTCGGATGAACGCGCGTGAATGCGTCAGATCGCCGCTGACGTGTACTCGTGGATCCGATACGCGGTGTCGGAGGTGCAGACCACAAGCGAGAAGCCGTCGAAGGCCACGCCAATCAATTCATTTCCAGCGAGCACGAGTTCCGGCACCGCGTCCGGACCGCTCACGCGGTACAGTCCGCTCGCGCCGGCCAGCGCGTCGACGACATAGAGCGCTTCGTCGGGACCGATGGCGAGGCCTTGCGGACGGCCAAACGCGCGCGAGTACACGCTGACGTCACCGTCAAAACTGATGTGATACACCGCATCCGACGGCGACAGCGTCGGCGCCGTCACGAAAATCCCCTGCGCGCCCGCCGCGAGATGAAACGCGGCGACGCTTGCCGGCAGCGTCGCGAACGCGCGCGCGTGCCCGCGCGGATCGACCTTGAAGATCGTGCCGGTTCGATCGCCGACGTAGAGGTCGCCGTCGGGCCCGAAGGCGAGCCCGCATGGAACACCTAAATCACTGGCGAACGTCTCCGCGCTCCCATCCTCGTGGACGCGATAGACGAGCCCCTCGAAGCGGTCCGACACGTAGAGCCGCCCTTGCGCATCACACGCAAGCGAGGTGGGATGGGCGATGCTCGAAGAGAA
>JAISPN010000285.1 GCA_031274845.1 Acidobacteriaceae bacterium | reverse complement strand
CGCCCGGTTTCAGCACGCGCATCGCTTCGGCGACCAACACGGATGGATCTGACACAACGTTGAGCAACGACGCGCCGATCGCCACATCGAAAGAGGCCTCCGCCAATCCGGTATCGGTCGCATCGGCAGCGCGCGCAGTCAGCGTGATGCCGTTTGAGCGGGCGGTGTTTTCGAGTCTGCGGATCATCTGTTCGGAGCGGTCAATCGCAGTGACTTCACATTGACGCTTCGCCAATTCGAGTGTCAGCGAGCCGGGGCCACAGCCCATCTCCAACACGCTGGCGCCCGGCGAGAGGCCAAGCGTCTCGATCCAGTCAATCAGGCCACCACGGTAGAACGGGTCTCGACCGATCCGCTCGAACAACTCGACGGAATTGGTCAGGAGAAGCCGCGCCAGATCCAACCGGCACAGAAGGGTTCGCATCAGGCCGTGTGTTGTTTCGCATACGCGTCGAAGACCTGAGGAAGGCCAACGTTCACGTTCGCATAATGTGGCGTCCAACCGAGCAGACTCCTGGCCTTGTCGTTCCTGACGCGATAGGACGCGGTCAGCATTTCCACCAGCGGCGCGCCCGCAAGCAGCGACACGAGCCATTTCGGCATGCCCATCGAACGGCCACCACCCGCTTCCTTCACAAGCATCCGGCCAAAATCCGCAAGGCGGACAGGCGCATCGTCCACGACATGGATGATTTCGCCGACGGGCGGATGCGCGGCCGCGAGCACATACGCGTGCGCCAGATCGTCGATGTGTACCCACGGGATGAAATTCGATCCGTTGCCCGGGTAGGGATAGAAACCTTTTCTGGCTGGCTTGATGAAAAACTCCGCGAACGTTCCCGCCGGGCCATACGTGAAGCCGGGCCGCAGCACGACGCCGGGAAGTCCGCGAGCGGTGGCCGCAAGCACCAGCGCCTCGCTTTGCGCGTGGTAATCGCCAACCGCCGAGGATGAGCGCCGCGTCGCCTCGGTCACAACGTCGGACCCGTGATCGCCAAGCGCGGCGATGGCCGACGTGTAGAGAAACGCCTTGCACTGTCCCGAACTTAGTAACGCTGGCAGGATGAGCTGCATCGCCGCGTCACGGGTCGCGCGCGAGGTGTCAAGCCATGCGGACGTCAGACGCGCGCCCGCGCGCGGGTGCGCCGCGTAGACCACCACGTCCGCGCTCGCCACCTCGTCCAGCCACGGGCCAGACTCGGTGATGACGCCCGTCAACGCACGATATCCGAGACCACGCATCTGCCCGGCGCCGGCCGACGTCTGGCTCAGCGTCACCACCTCATGACCTGCGCGCGTGAACCCGCGCGCGCAACCGCCGCCGATGAATCCGCTCCCACCCACCACAAAGACTTTCACGCACGTTCCTCCAGAAATTCAGTGACATGCGTCAGAATAGGTGTCGCCACGGATTTCTCAAATAAGGCACTTTTTAGTAAGTATGAAAAGGAGGACGGCATGCTGGACGCCGCGCCGGCACTCACGGTGAACGATGAATGCAGCGGTCACTGCCCCGTCGCCAAAACCGCGAGGCTCATCGAAGGGAAATGGACGACGCTCATCATCCGCGACCTGCTGACCGGACGAAAGCGTCCGTCCGAGCTACTGCGTTCGCTGGCTGGTATCAGCCCCAAGATCCTGGCTGAGCGGTTGAAGTTTCTGGAAGTCGAAGGGATCGTCGAGAAAACGGTCTACTCCGCGAAACTCCTTCATACGGAATACGGGCTCACCACGCGCGGCTGTAACCTGGAGGGCGTCATCGCGGCGTGGGCGCAGTTGGGGCAGCGCGACGCATTGAGCGCCGAGCCGCGAACGGCGCTGCCGAAGTCCGCGTGAAAACACAAAAGGCGTGAGCGCGTGCGTTTCCGCACTGGCTCACGCCTTCTCTATTTACCTGTCCTGACGGTTAGTGACGCGCTTGCACTTGCTGCAGCGCTTCCTGAATCAGCCGCTCGTTGTCTTCCGCCGACAGATTGCGTTGGATGATCTTCGAGGCAATCTGCACGGAGAGTTCGACCGCTTCAGTGCGAATCTGCTGGACCGCGCGCGAGGTTTCGAGCTGAATCTGCCGCTCGGCATTCTTCACAATGCCTTCCGCTTCAGCACGCGCCTTGGTGCGCATCTCCTCGCGGAGACGCTCGGCCGCGGCGCGGCTCTCGGTGACGACCGCATCCGCATCGGCGCGCGCCTTGCGCATAATCGCCGCGGACTCTTGCTCGAGCCGTTCCAGTTCCTGCTTGGCCTGCTGCGCATCGTCAAGCGCCTTGCGGATCGCTGACTGACGGCCGTCAAGCGCCTTCAGCAGCGGTCCCCACGCGAACTTGGTGAGCAGCGTCAGCAGCACCAGAAACGTCAGGATGGCCCAGATGTAAAGCCCTGGATCAGGCTGGACCAACGGGTTGTTCATGACGAACGCCCTCTTTCTCTAACTGACGTACTGACTACGGACGGCCGTTGAGCAGAACGATGAGCAGCACGAAGACTTCGGCGAGAATCGCGACGCCTTCGAGCAGGAAGAGCGGCAGGTTCACCGCGCCGGTGATCTTGTCCGCCGCGCTGGGCTGCCGGGCCACGCCTTCGGCCGCCGCGGCCGCCAGCTTGCCGATACCAAGGCCCGCGCCGATCACGACGAGACCGAGGCCAATGCCAGCGCCGAGCAGGTGCCACACCTGACGGTCGCCCACTGCCGCGGCCGCACCCTGCGCAAACACCGTCGGTCCAAACGCGGTGGCCAATACCAGCGCGAACGTGCCCGCCATAATCGCTTTCCGAAGACCTGCGTTCATTTCCTGTCCTTTCGTAACGAGTGAATTCTAGTGATGCACGTGAATCGCCATGCCGATGAAGACCGCGGTCAGCAACGTGAACACGTAGGCCTGCACCAGCACGACGATGATTTCGAGTCCAGAGAGAAGCGCCGAGATCGGCACCGAGGCAAAGACCCCGACACCCGCGCCGACCAGCCACGATCCGGCGACCTGCGCGAAGAGAAAGACGAACGACAGAATCGCCAGAATCGCGATGTGTCCGCCCGTCATGTTCGCCGCAAGTCGCATCGTGAGCGCGAACGGCCTGACCAGCATGCCCATCAGCTCGATCGGGATGAGCAGGATGTAGAGCACCGGCGACAAACCGTGTGGCACGAGGTTCATCCAGTGCTTCACGAAGCCGTGCGCACGGGTACCAGCGATGATGATGGAAAAGAACGTGATGGTCGCAAGCGCCGCCGTGACGTTGTAGTTCGCCGTCGCCGTGGTGCCGCCGTGCAGCAGGTGCTTGACGAGCGAGTCGTCCGCCGTGTGCAACACGTAGTAATCGAGCAGGCCAAGCAGTTCGAAGATCGGGATGAGACCGATCGCGTTGGCGCAAAGGATGAACACGAAAAAGGTGAGCAGCAGCGGCGTCCAGACGTTGACCCACTTCTTGCCGACGTTCGGGAGCGCGATGGTGTCGCGCACGTACTCGACGACCGCTTCAAGCGCGTTCATCAACCCGGACGGCACGAGGCGGTCCTGCTTCAGGTAGCGCCGCACGGTGAGCGTGACGACCAGAAAGACAAAGCCCGCGACCAGCCACAGCATCAGCACGTGCTTGGTCACCGAGAAATCGATCCCCATGATCGTCGGAAGGTGCAGCAGCGGATGCTCCTTGCTGCTGTTCGACACGTGCTCGATGATCACGCGCCCGGCGTCGAACGTCTCCGCGTCCGCGCCATGTTCGGCGGCGCGCTCGACAGCTTCCTGGACCTGGTCCTGCAACATGCTCGATGAAATCCCGAAAATCAGGCGCCCGTCTTGATGAGGCGCTGCAGTAACAGCGCTTCAACGACGTAGAACGCGATGAAGTAGCTGGTGAAACTCACGACAAACGGCATGGGCTGCACGTCAAGCAGACCCAGCATCACCGCGACATATCCCCCGACGAACACGAGCTTGACGCCGAAGCCTCCGACCATCACCGACGTCAGTTCCGCCGGACGCTGCCGGTGGGTGCGTTCGATGACGATCCAACTCGCCGCCGCGACCACCAGCGGACCGAGGAGCCCTCCAAGCGTCGCCCACCGCGCCTCGCGGCTTACGACCGCGGCCGCGATGCCCCACGACGCAAGGCCCAACGCCACCATCCACAGAGCGCCCTTCATCTGTGCCCGGCTGTCATTTGTGCCAAACCGTCTTCGCGAGCTCGTAAAAACCGACGACCAGACCGAGCATGAGCCCACCGAGTAAACACCAGGGGCTTGTCCCGCACCACTCGTCAATCGCGTAACCGATGCCGCCGAGCAGGATGATGGCGCCAATCAGCGTGTAACTGGCCGATGCCGCCGGACCCGATTCGCGAACAGTCTCCTGAAAGGAGCGCATCGATTTCTCGACAAACGGCTCCCGATCTGGACGCTGGTGCTTCGTGGTCTTCTCCCGCTTCGCCATGACCCGCTCTAAGCGCGCCCTTCTGGCGTAGACAGCCGGATGAGTATAGCCCAACTTGTGAAAAAGTTCACCAAGTAGGCGGTAACTGGCCGAAATACCGGCCTTTCTCGTCGAAGAACACGTAAAACCCGCGCAAAACCCCAGGGTGATTCCATGACGCGCACTCGGTCATTTCGGGGACTGAGGGGCCGGTAACGGCTCTCCGTTCGGCCCGCACGGAACCGCCGACAGGAACTGCGAGCCGGCCGTCCCGGAGACCGCCTCGGGGGTTGGAATCGTGTCGCAGTCAGCCGCGTTCCCGGCGGCAGGGTTCACGTGCGACACGACATGATGCGCCGCGATGCGGAGACGATCGAGAAACGGCGCAGGCCTGACGCCCATCCAGACCGCCACCGCCAGCAACACGACGGCGGCGGCGCGGTTGAACACACCCGCCTCGGCCCGTGGCAGCGCAGAGCCAGACGCGCGCGTGAACGCCACCCACACCTGACCGAGCATCGCGGCAGCGCTCACGGCCATCAGCGCCGGAACCGCGATCGCCCACACCGCGTGCCCTTCTGACAAGCCTTGCATCACGAGTCGCACACCCGCGCCCGTGCCTGAATACGGCACGCCAGCCGCCACGACGATGGCAATGGCAAGCAGCACGCCAACGGCTCCCCCCATCGCACCCGGCATCGCGTCCCGGTCACCGACGCTAACGAGCAACGCGCTCATCGCAACGCCGTGCGCCACGTGCATCAACATCGCGCCGCCAAGCCCGGCGTCGTTGAATGCCGTCGTGCCGAGGATGAGCACCGCCATCTGCAACAGCGACAGATAGGCAATCGCGCGGCCCCACGAGCGCACGCGAAACAGCTGCACGGCCGCGTACAGCGCGACCACGATCGCCACCCACGCCAGGTACGGCGCCAGCACACCAGCCGCGTCAGGCAGCACCGGCAACGCAATCCGGATCAAGCCGTACGATCCGATCTTCGTCATGAGCGCCGCGACGACGAGCCGCGCCGGCAGACGATCGGCATCGTCCACCTGCGCGAACCATGCCTCGAAGGACAGAAGCGGCAGCAGGATCGCAAACGTGATGAAGAACGCCGCAGCAATCCACACCTGCGCACCAAGCGGCAGGTGCAGCTTGTGCAACGCCGTCATGTCGAACGACCGCACGCCAGAGGTGACGCCGCTCTGGACGTAGACGGCCAGAATCGCCGCGAGCAAGAGCGCCGCCGCGCATCCGCTCGACAGCGCGAACCCTCGACGTGACGTCGCACGCCCGACGGCCGGATGTTCATCCCCCATCAGCAGCCAGACGGCGAGCAACGCCGTCACCACGCATACAAAGAAGAGCAGGAGATCGAGCGCCGCGAATGCGCCAACAAGCGCGGCCTGCAGTAGCAGCAAGCCAATCGCTTCTCGTGTCGACAGACCACGGCCGGCAGCAGCCACGCCCGCGACAAGGACGCCGACAAGTGCCGTCAACACGACGAGCAGCATGCTGAAACCGTCGAGGCCGACGAAGTAGTCGAACCCGATCGCGCCAACGAGCGGCACGCGCGCGAGAAACTGGAACGCCGCATTCTGCGCGTCGTATCCGGTCCACAGCGAAACGGACATCAGCATGCTCAGCGCGGCAACGGCCACCACGAACCACGACCTCGCCGCGCGATACGCCGCTGGCAAGAAGGCCACGGCAACAGCGCCAGCGACAAGCACAAGCAGAATGGCTGAGAGAAGAGACATGGATGACGGCAAAGCCCACCGCATGAGCCTGCTGCAAGTGACAGATTTTAAACCACTTCCAAGCGACGACTTTCTTGACGCTGGAAAAAAGCCAGACCTATACTGTCTTCGTGCTCAAACGATGGGACGTAGCCCTTCTGGCCGTGCTCGTCTTCGTGACGGCCATCTTCATCGTCCATCCCGGCGCGCAGCGTCCCCAACACTCGCTGTACGTGAGCGCGCTCGATCAAGACGGAAACCCCGTCCAGAGTCTGTCTGAAACCAATGTAGCCATCCGCGAAGACCGCGTGCCGCGCGAGGTCGTCAGCATCGTGCCGGCCACCGAGCCGATGCAGGTCGCGCTGCTTGTCGATAACAGTCAGGCGAGCCAGAACTACATCCGCGATTACCGCGAAGCCTTTGCCGCCTTCATCACCGAACTTGGCAACGACCCGAGCGACGCGCACCACGAGATCTCCATCGTGACCGTCGGCGAGCGGCCGACGATCAACACCGACCACACGCTCGATCTGGAACGCGCCAAACAGGGCGCCGGACGCATCTTCGCCACGCCCGGCAGCGGCTCCTATCTCCTGAACGGCATCATCGAGGTCTCGCAAGGGCTCACGAAACGTAATGCGACGCGGCCGGTCATCGTTGCCGTCACGACCAACGGACCGGAGTACAGCGACCGCATGTACCAGACCGTGCTCGACCCGCTCAAGGCCTCCGGCGCCACCTTTCATCTGGTCCTCATCGGACAGCCGCTCAACATGAACATCGATCGCAACACCGTGTTCGACCGCGGCACGAAAGAAACCGGCGGACGGTACGAAACGGTCCTCGCCAGCAGCGGCCTGACCATGCGGATGCGTCAACTGGGCCGCGAGCTCACGCACCAGTGGAAGGTGACCTACGTCCGTCCGGAATCGTTGATCCAGCCGGAGCAGATCACCGTCACCTCGGCGACACCGGGACTGACCGTGCGCGGCACGCCGGTCAAGGAAGCCCGGAGCACCAAGTAAGACGATGAGACCTCAGCGGCGCGGCATTGTGATCGCTGGCGGGATTGCCCTGCTGTCGCTCGTCTCCGTGCGCGCGCAGCAACCGGACACGCCGCCACCGGCATCACCGCGACAGGCGCCGTCCTTTTCCGCCAGCACCGATGTCGTCTCGCTCAATGTCACGGTGACCGAAGGCGGGCACTACGTCACCGGCCTCGATCAGTCGGATTTCGAGGTGTACGAAGACGGCGTCAAGCAGGAGGTCACCTTCTTCAACAAGACGAACCTGCCGATTGCGCTGTCGCTGCTCCTCGACACCAGCGCGAGCATGGAAGCGCGTCTCCCCATCGCGCAAGAAGCCGCCAGCGGATTCGCGCACCAGCTGCGTTCGCAGGATCTTGCCGAAGTCGTCGACTTCAACAGCCGCGTCATCGTCCTGCAATCGTTCACCAACAAGATGGCCGACATCGAACAGGCCATCCACAAGACATCGGCGGCCGGATCGACCTCGATCTACAACGCCATCTACATCGCGCTCAAGGATCTGAAAAAGGTCGTGGCCACCTCGGTTGAAGACATCCACCGGCAAGCCATCATCGTGTTGTCGGACGGAGAAGATACATCGAGCCTGATGCCGTTTGAGGAAGTGCTCGACCTCGCCAAGCGATCGGAGACGGCGATCTACGCCATCGGTCTTCGCGAGAGCAACGCCGCGGCGGCAAAGGGCTTCAAGGAAGCGGAGTTCGTGCTGCGCCAGCTCGCGCAGGAAACCGGTGGCCGCGCGTTCTTCCCCACGCAGGAATCCGAGCTCGCCGGCATCTACACGCAAATCGCCGAGGAGCTGTCGAACCAGTACACCATCGGCTATTCGTCCAGAAACACGAAGCGCGACGGCGCATGGCGACGTGTCGTCGTTCGCGTCAGCAAGCCGAACACCACTACGCGCACCAAACAGGGCTACTTCGCCCCCACACCGCCACGATGAACGTCATCCCTCTCGCACTCTACGCCGGGGCGCTCGTCGCATACATCTGGCACTTCACGAAGCGGCAGCCGACGATCGGGCGCACCGCGACGACGCTGCTGATGCTCGCCGCGCTCGCGCACACGTTTCTCATCGGCATGGAAACGATGCAGGCCGGCCACATCCCGGTGACCAACGCCTCGTCGGCCATCTCCACGTTCGTGTGGCTGCTCGTGCTCTCCTATCTCTACACGGAGATGACGACGGAAGAGCGCGCGATGGGCGCGTTCATCCTGCCGCTGGTCGTCGCGCTGCAAACGATTCCGGCGCTCCACCCCGGCGTCGAAGATCGCGCCGACGTGTTGCAGGGACCGCTCTTCGGCATCCACGTCTCCTCGCTGCTCTTCGCGTACGCGAGCTTCGCGCTCGCCTGCGTCATCGGCATCACCTACGTGCTCCTCTTCACCGAAATCAAAGCCAAGCACCTCGGCTTCTTCTACGCGCGGCTCCCGTCGCTGCAGGTGCTCGACACGATGAACCAGCGCGCGATTGCCGTGGGCTGGCTCTTCCTCACCATCGGCCTCATCGTCGGCGTCGTCTGGGCGCTGCAGGCGCCGGGGTACGATCCGCGCGTGCAAGCGATGTCGCTCGAAGATCCGAAAATCTTCGTGGCGTTCGTCTGCTGGGGCGTCTATTCCTTCGAAGCGTTCGCGGCGCGCCGGATCGGCTGGGGCGGACGCCGCGCCGCGTATCTTTCCGCCGTCGGATTCGCGATCGTCTTGCTCAATTTCGTGCCGATCAGCTATTTCCTGACGCGCAGCCACAACTTCTGATGCCGCTCCTGCTTGTTGGCGTCAGCCATCGCACCGCCCCCGTCGAACTCCGCGAACGGCTCGACTTCCAGGCCCGCGGTCTCGAACAGGCGTTGCACCGTCTGTCCGAGCGCAACCTGACGCAGGAAGCGGTCGTGCTGTCGACGTGCAACCGCGCGGAAATCTACGCGGTCCACGAGGGCGACCCCGACACCGCCCGCCAGCACATCGTCGACTTCATCAGCCGCTTCCACGAGGTCGACCGCGCGTTGCTCGCGCCGCACGTGTACAGCGCCGGCGATCTCGAAGTCGCGCGGCACCTGTTCCGCGTCTCCGCCGGCCTCGACTCGCTCGTCGTCGGCGAGCCGCAGATTCTCGGACAGGTGAAGGACGCGCACACGACGGCGACCTCGGCGCACACATCCGGGCCGGTCCTGAACCGCCTGTTTCACGCCTCGTTCGCCGCGGGCAAACGCGTGCGCACCGAAACGGCGCTCGGCTCTGGCGCCGTGTCGATTAGTTTCGCGGCGGTCGCGCTCTCCAGAAAAATTTTCGGCGAGCTCAAGGGACGCAGCGTCCTCGTCATCGGCGCCGGAGAAATGGGCAAGCTGACGGCGTTGCACATGAAGTCGCAAGGCGTGCAGCAGGTGACCATCGTCAGCCGCACCTTGTCGCACGCCGCGCGGACGGCGGAAGCCATTGGCGGCGCCTCCGCCGCGCCGTGGGAAGAACTCGATACGGTGCTGGGCGCCGCGGACATCGTGATTACCGCCACGGGCGCCGCGTCGCCGATTCTCACAAAGGCGCACATCGAAACGGTCATGCGCCCGCGACGCCACCGTCCGCTGTTCATCATCGACATCGCCTTGCCGCGCGATGTCGAAGCGGCGGCTGGCGAACTCGAACAGGTCTTTCTCTACAACATCGACGATCTGCAAGCGACCGTCCGCGAGAATCTGGCGCGGCGCACCGGCGAAGTGCAACACGCCGAAACAATCGTCGGCGAAGAGGTCGAACGGTTCGGCGCGTGGCTGCGATCGCGCGGCGCCATTCCGACGGTCGTTGCCCTGCGGCAACACTTCGAGAACGTCCGCCGATCCGAGCTCAATCGTCTCGCCGCCAATCTGCCGCCAGACACGCGGCAGCGTGTCGACGACATCAGCCGGTTGCTCATCGAAAAATTACTGCTCTCTCCGACCGAACAACTAAAGACCGCGGCGGACGCGGAGACGGTCGCGCTTTTCAGCGACGCGCTGACGCGCCTGTTCGGGTTGTCGGCGTCATCCTCCGACGACACCGGAACCACAACAGTCGATCGCGACAACGTGCGCCGGCGCGTCGAACCGTTCGTGCGCCGCAACACAAAGGGATAAGGATGCTCCGACTCGGCACACGTGGCAGCGCGCTCGCCTTGTGGCAGGCACGCACGGTGGCGCAACTCATCGCGCAGGCGGGCGGACCCGCCTGCGAGATCGTCACCATCAAGACCTCCGGCGATCGGCTTCAGGAGGCGCCGCTCTCGGACGTTGGCGGCAAGCGGTTGTTCGTCAAGGAAATCGAAGACGCGCTGCTCAGACACGACATCGACCTCGCGGTCCACAGCAGCAAGGACATGCCCGCGCTGCTGCCCGACGGTCTCGCGATTGCCGCCGTGCTCGAACGCGAAGATCCGCTCGACGCGGTCGTGCTCCCTCGCCGCGAAGGAGCACCAGCCTCCCCCCTCACCGACGCCTCCTCGCTCGTCGCGCGACTTGGCGCGGCGCCGTCGATCGGCACCAGCAGCGTGCGGCGCGTCGCGCAACTGCTCCGCCTGTTTCCAAACGCGCGGTTCACGCCAATCCGCGGCAACCTCGATACGCGGCTGCGGAAGCTCGATGCCGGTGAGTACGACATGCTCGTCCTCGCGGCCGCCGGGCTACGCCGTCTGGGATGGAGCGATCGCATCTCGTTGACGCTCGACGCGGCAACATGCGTCCCCGCGCCCGGTCAAGGGATCGTCGCCATTGAAATCCGGATCGGCGATGCACGGACATACGAAGCGGTCGCGGCAATCAATAACCCTCTCGCAGCGGCGGCGCTCGTGGCCGAACGCGCGGTCGTCGAACGACTCGGCGGCGGATGTCAGACGCCGATCGGCGCGCTCGCCGTGCCCGCCGGCGCGGACGACCTCGAACTTGTCGGCGCGGTGGTCGCGCTCGACGGCAGCCGCGCGGTCCGCGCGTCATTACGCGGCCGGCGCTCGGACGCCGCCATCATCGGCATTCAGGTGGCCGAACGGCTGCTCGCATCGGGCGCGTCAGACATTCTGGACGAGGTACGCCGCGCGCAAGCAGGTCTGCCGCAGCATTGATGAGAACGCATGACGACACACATGGTCTATCTCATTGGCGCCGGTCCCGGAAGCGCTGACTTAATCACCGTGCGAGGCCAGCAGTGCCTCGCGGCGGCTGACGTCGTGCTGTACGACCATCTCGTCCACGCGCGGCTGCTGCACACGGCGCGCGCGGACGCCGAGCGCATCGACGTCGGGAGCGCCGCGCCGCAGCCGATGGAGCAAGAAGCGATCTGTTATCTCCTCGCCGAGAAAGCGCGCGAAGGCAAAACCGTCGCGCGGCTCAAGTGGGGCGACCCGTTCGTCTTCGACAGCGGCGGCGCCGAAGCGTTGTTCCTGCACGAACAGCGCGTGCCGTTCGAAGTGGTGCCGGGCGTGCCCGCCGCGATTGGCGCGGCCAGCTACGCGGGCATTCCGCTCACCTATCCCGGCGGCGGCGACACGCTGACGTTCGTGCGCGGGCACGAAGACGAGGGACACACGCGCGCCGCCATCGACTGGGATTCGCTGGCGCGTCTTGACGGCACGATCGTCTGCTACGCCGGCCCGGAACATCTGCCGCACATGCTGAACGCGTTGCTGTCAGCCGGCCGGCCGCCAGAGGACACCGCCGCGCTCATCTACGACGGCACGCTGCCGACGCAGCAGACGATTCAGGGCACGCTCGCCGAGATCGCCGCGCAGGTGAAATACCTGACCGATCGCCGCGCCGCCATTCTCATCGTCGGACGTGTCGCGGCGCTGCGCGAGCACCTGCGCTGGTTTGACGCCCGTCCGCTCTTCGGCAAACGGATTCTCGTCACGCGCCCCCGCGAGCAGGCGGCGGAGTTGGTGTCGAGGCTCGAAGCGCTCGGCGCGCAACCGATCGAAGCGCCCATGATTTCCATCGCGCCGCCAGAGAGCTACGACGCGCTCGACGAGGCGTGCCTTCGCTGCGACGAGTTCGACTGGATCGTGTTCTCGAGCGGCCACGCGGTCGACGCGTTCATCACCCGGCTGCTCGCGTCGCCACGCGATCTTCGCGCGCTGAAGGACGTCCGTCTGTGTACGGTCGGCCCGTCAACCGCCGAACGGCTGGCGCGTGCCGGCATCAAAGTCGATCTGATCCCGAACGAAGCGCGCGCCGAAGGGGTCGTGCAGGCGATTCTGGACGCGGGATCGGTCGCGGGAAAACAGATCCTGCTGCCACGCGCGGACATCGGACGCGAACTCATCGGCGACGAGTTGCGCAAGCATGGCGCCAACGTCCACGACGTCGTCGCCTACCGCACGGTGTCGCTCGATTTCGAACGCGCGGGCGCGCCAGCCATTTACCAGATGCTGCTCGAACATCAGATCGATGTGGTGACGTTCACCAGTCCGTCCGCGGTCAGAAACTTCGTCGAGCTTCTCGGCGAAGAACCCGCCGCGGATCTCTTGCGTCCGACGATTGTCGCCTCCATCGGACCGGTGACCGCCGCGGCCGCCACCGAGTACGGCATCCACTCGGCCGTCGTGCCCACCACCTATACAATCGCCGCGCTGGTCGACGCGATTCGCGCGCACTTTGACACACCACCTGCCGCCGCCCACGGCGCATCCAAGTGAGATCTCCATGGCCACGACGCACACCGTCCCCTCGCTCTCGCTGACACGCCGCCTGCGCCGCCTGCGCACCTCGGCCACGATGCGCGCGCTGGTGCGAGAGACACGGCTTTCGCCAGAGATGTTCGTGCTCCCCTTGTTTGTCTGCGAAGGCACGGGCATCCGCCGCGAAGTCAGCTCGATGCCCGGCGTCTTCAATCTCTCCGTCGACGAAGCGGTCGCCGAGACGCAGGCCGCCGCCGGAGACGGCGTGCGCAGCGTGCTCCTCTTCGGACTCCCCGACCACAAGGACGCCATCGGATCGTCGGCCTCCGATCCCAACGCGCCGGTGCAGAAGGCGATCCGCGCCATCAAGTCGAGCGCGCCGAACACGCTCGTCATCACCGACGTCTGTCTGTGCGAGTACACGGACCATGGACACTGCGGCATTCTCGACGGCGAAAAAATTCTGAACGACCCGACCGTCGATCAGCTGGCGCGCGCCGCCGTCTCGCACGCCGCCGCCGGCGCGGACATCGTGGCGCCCTCGGACATGATGGATGGCCGCGTCGGCGCGATCCGTCAGGCGCTCGACGACCGCGGCCACGACGAGGTGGCGATCATGTCGTATGCGGCGAAGTACTCGTCCGCGTTCTACGGCCCGTTCCGCGATGCGGCGGGATCGACGCCGGCGTTCGGCGATCGACGCTCGCACCAGATGGACCCGGCCAACGTCGCCGAAGCGTTGCGGGAAATGGAACTCGACATCGAAGAAGGCGCCGACATCGTGATGGTCAAGCCGGCGGTGGCGTATCTCGACGTCATCACGCGCGTGAAGGACGCCTTCGGCTACCCGACGGCGGCGTACCATGTGAGCGGCGAATACGCGATGCTGAAAGCGGCGGCGCGAAACGGCTGGATTGACGAACGCCGCGCCATGCTCGAAACGCTCACCGCCATCAAGCGCGCGGGCGCCGACATCATCATCACCTACTACGCGCGCGAGGCGGCCCGAAGCCTCTAGCGCTCACCCCAAGACGAGACACTTCAGAGTTCGCATGCGCACTGCACAATCGACGCGTCTATTTACCGCGGCACAAACCATTCTCCCCGGCGGCGTGGACAGTCCGGTCCGCGCCTTCAAGTCGGTTGGCGCGACGCCGCTCTTCATCGCGCGCGCTTCCGGCGCGCGGCTGACCGATGTCGACGGCAACACCTTCATCGACTACGTGATGTCGTGGGGACCGCTCATCCACGGCCACGCGCCGAAAGGACTGGTGCAGGCGATTGCCACGGCCGCGAAATCCGGCACCAGTTTTGGCGCGCCAAGCCCGCTCGAACAGGCGCTTGGCATGCGCGTGCGGAAGCTGATGCCGTCGATGGAGCGCGTCCGCTTCGTCAGCTCCGGCACCGAAGCGGCAATGAGCGCGATCCGCGTCGCGCGCGCGGCGACAAGACGCGACAAGATCCTCAAGTTCGAAGGGTGCTATCACGGCCACGCGGATGCGTTTCTCGTGCAGGCCGGATCGGGCGCGCTGACGCTTGGCGTGCCGACGAGTCCGGGCGTTACGCTGTCCGCCGCGGGCGACACGCTGCTTGCGTCGTACAACGATCTCGCCAGCGTTGAACGCGTGCTCGCCGCGAACCGTGGCCACGTCGCGGCAATCATCGTCGAACCGATCGCCGGCAACATGGGCGTTGTCCCGCCGGCGGACGGGTTTCTGCAAGGCTTGCGCGACCTCGCCCGCGCCAACGGCGCGCTCCTCGTCTTCGACGAAGTGATCACCGGATTTCGCGCCTCGGCTGGCGGCGCGCAGAAAGTAACCGGCATTACGCCGGACCTCACCTGCCTTGGAAAAATCATCGGCGGCGGACTGCCGGTCGGCGCCTACGGCGGACGCGCGGAGTTGATGGAGCTGGTCGCCCCGGCAGGGCCGGTCTATCAGGCGGGCACGCTCTCGGGAAATCCGCTGGCGATGACGGCCGGCCTCTGGTGTCTCGAACGGCTGACGCCGCGTCTCTATCGCACGCTGGCGGAACTGACGACACGCCTTGCCGCGGGCCTTGCCGACGCCGCGCGGCACGCCAACGTCAACGTGCAGATAAACGCCTTCGGCTCGGTGCTCACGCCGTTTTTCACGAATCAGCCCGTGCGGGATTACACGAGCGCGACGAGCGCGGACACGAACGCCTACGCCCGCTTCTTCCGCGGCATGCTCGAACGCGGCATCTACCCGCCGCCGTCGCAATTCGAAGGGTGGTTCCTGTCGGCCGCGCACACGAAGAAAGATGTGGACGCCACCATCAAGGCCGCGTTCGCGGCGATGCACGACGTGTAACCTGGCCGTCTGGCGATCTCGTCCTCTCCTTTGACGAACTGACGCTCCCCCTGCCCGTTGGGGCAGTGCCCTCTGGCGAGAGTGCCGTGAACCTGTTGCATCGCAACGACTTCCCTGTCGATCGTGGCGGCCGGACGGCCCCGATCCGTCAATGACCAGACGGCCAGATCCCCCGATGACCAGATCGCGGTGTTCGGTTTTGGTCACTCGTTCGTTAATACATATGTAAGCAACGGTACGCCGGCGCACTTGCCTGAGCGGCCGTTTTTTTAAAACTGCTCCCGAGGGGAGCT
>JAISPN010000022.1 GCA_031274845.1 Acidobacteriaceae bacterium | reverse complement strand
GCAGAAAGGCCGGATGCTGATCGGTGATGCGAATCACTTTGAGCGGCACACCGGCGGGACAGGTGAGCAGGTTGTCGAGATGATCGTCCTGCAAGGTGCCTTCGGCGGTGGGAATCGGATCGCCGTGCGGATCGTGCGTCGGGCGTCCGAGCATCTCGTCGATGCGCGCAATCAGACGTTCCGACACCACATGCTCGAGCAGCTCCGCCTCTTCGTGGACTTCCGCCCAACTCATCCCCATGACGTCGACGAGAAACAGCTCGACGAGCCGGTGACGCCGCAGCACAAGGCTGGCGAGCTTCTCGCCCGCGGGCGTTAACCGGACGCCGCTGTACGGTTCGTACTCGACGAGGCCGGATTCCGCCAGCGTCTTGATCATCGTGGTCGCGGTGCCGGGCGTCACGCCGAGCGCCGCCGCGACCTGTCCCATCGGCACGAGCCGCGCCCCCTGCGCCAGCAGCGTCTCCTCGCGATGGATCGCCTTGAGATAGTTTTCGACGGTGCTTGAGGGGAGCATCCGGTGAAGGTCAGCGCTCGACGAACGGCGTCAACTCGCGCATCAGAAATTCGAGCAACTGCTCTTCGGTGGTGTCTTCGACGAGGCGTGCGCCGATCGCCCGCTCCGATTCCTGCACGCGACGGCCGCGCGCGCGGCTGACGTGACCAACGATGGCCGGTTCGTCGCCGCTGGTGTCGAGACCGATCTCGATGAAGTCGTCGGCGTTGCGATCGGAGGCGAGCCGCACGTTGCCGCTCGGCGTGAATACCGTGAACTGATAGCCCGCCGCCTTGAGCGCGTTGGCCACCTGACGGAAGAGCGGCACCGCGCGATCGGTGAGGAAGACATCGTAGGCGCGGGCGGCGCTGTCGTTTCTGGCGCGGCGGTCGGCCGCGGCTCTGCGCGCCCGTTCGATCGTGTCGTTGAGTCGTTGACGTACCTGCGAGATTTCCATTTACACAACTCCGTGGGCGGATAGGTCGGCAATCTGCGCTGTCGTCAGGCCGAGCATGTCACGAAGCACAGGCTCCGTGTGTTGTCCGAGCAGCGGCGGCGCGGCGCGGAGCGACGTGCCGGTGTCCGATAGCTTGAGCGGCGTGCCGATCTGTGGCAGCGCACCGAGCGCGGCGTGCGGCAAGGTGGTGAGCATGTCGCGTGCGGCGATCTGGGGATCGGTCAACACTTCGTGGAGGTTGCGGACCGATCCGCACGGCACGCCAGCGGCGTTCAGTTGTTCGATCCAGAAGGCGCGCGTGTCTTTGGCGATGCGCGCGTCGAGGAGCGCCTTCAGGTCGTCGTAGTGGGCGACACGCTGACGATTGGTGGTAAACCGCTCGCCGGCATCGAGCGCGGCGACACGGCAGAAGCGTTGCCACTGATCGTCGTTGCCGACGGCGAGCACGAAGTCGCCATCCGAGGCGTGAAAGGTTTCGTACGGCACGATCGTCGGATGCCGGTTGCCCAGACGTCCGGGTGGCTGACCGGTGGCGAAGTAGATGCCGGCCTGATAACTCAGCAGACCGACGACCGAATCGAGCATCGCGATATCGACCTTCTGTCCGCGGCCGGTGCGTTCGCGCGCGTAGAGCGCCGCGGTGATGCCTTGCGCGGCAAACATGCCGGTGACGATATCGGCAATGGCGATACCGAACCGGAATGGTGGTCCATCCGCGGCGCCGGTGATGCTCATCAGGCCGCCTTCGGCCTGCATCACGGCGTCGTATCCCGCTTCGTTGTGTCGCGGCCCGGTGTGGCCGAAGCCGGAGATCGAGCCGTAGACGAGACGCGGGTATTTGTCAGAGAGCGAGGCGTAGTCGCATCCAATCTTGTCGAGCGTGCCGGGCCTGAAGTTTTCGACGAGCACATCCGCGCGCGCGATGAGCGCGTCGAGGATCTCGCGTCCGCGCGCCGACTTGAAGTCGAGCGTGACGCTTTCCTTGTTGCGGTTGACGCTCAGGAAGTACGCGCTTTCGCCGCCGACAAACGGCGGTCCCCAGCCGCGCGTATCGTCGCCTTTGCCTGGTTGTTCGATCTTGATCACGCGCGCGCCCATGTCGCCGAGCATCATGGTGCAGTACGGACCGGAGAGGACGCGCGTCAGATCGAGAACGGTAATGCCGTCAAGTGGTGTCATAGCGCCGAACCGCTAGTATGCCGCAAGCGGTCACGGCGCCGCATCTTGTCCGCGACGGGCTTTTGACAGAGGACCGCGTGCATCTCATACCATGAGGTCGAGCGGAGGTGCTCATGTTCAGAACCGCAGCCGTGCTGATTGTGTCGATGTTGGCCGTCTCGTCAGTCTCGGCGCAGGACGCAGGCGCTTTGTCGATTCCTACGATTGTGACGACCGGTGAAGCGGTCATCCGCCGCGCGCCCGATCAGGCGTTTGTCACGTTGGCGGTGGAAACGCGCGCGAAGAGTCCGCGCGATGCGCAGCGGATGAACGCCGACACGATGGCTGGCGTGCAGCAGAAGTTGACGGCCGCCGGTTTGTCGAAGGACGTCGTTCGAACCACCGGCTACTCAATCAATCAGGAGTTCGACTACACCAACGGCCGTCGCGTGCCGGGAGATTACGTCGCGCACAACGGTTTCGAGGTGCGTCTGGACGCGGTCGATCGCGTCGGCGAGGTGATCGACGCCGCGGTGTCTGGCGGCGCGACGAACGTGACCGGCATTCGCTTCGATCTGAAAGATCGCGTGACAGTCGAGCGCGCCGCGCTGCGTCAGGCGGTGGAAGATGCCCGCGCCCGCGCCGATGCGCTGGCGGCTGGCGCCAGGCGGACGGTCGATCGCGTGCTGCGTATCGACGACTCCCGTCCAATGCCACGCGTGCCGTCGCCCGCGATCATGGCGGGGATGGTGGCGTCTCCAAGCCCGGCCAGCGCGCCGACGTCGATCGACTCCGGCTTCGTCGAAGTGCATGCGCAGGTCGTCCTGACCGTTGCGATCAGATAGAGGTCCATCTCATGCCGACATCATTGACGCCAGAGGAGTATGCCCGCGCGCGCCGCGTGCTGATGCGCCGCGACCCGGTGCTTGGCGCCGCCATCAAGCGCATCGGGCCCTGTCTGATGGCCGCGCGGCAGCGGCGGGATCATTTGACGGCGCTCACCGGTTCCATCGTCAGCCAGCAGTTGTCGACGAAGGCGGCCGCCACCATCTTCGGCCGTTTTCAGGCGCTCTTTCCGGACGGACAGATCTCCGCCTCCGCCATCGCCGCGCTCGACGATGCGGTGTTGCGGGGCGTTGGGTTGAGCGCGCAGAAGGTGCGCTACATGCGGGATTTGTCGGAGCGGATTCTCGATGGGCGTCTCTCGCTCGACGATCTCGAATCGCTCGACGACGAGGCGGTGATCGAACGGTTGACGTCGGTGAAAGGATTCGGCCGCTGGACCGCCGAGATGTTCCTGATGTTCCGTTTGCACCGCCCCGACGTGTTGCCCGTCGACGACCTTGGCATCGTCAACGCGGTGCAGCGTCTCTACAAGCTGCGGACACGTCCGGATGCGAAGAAGCTCAGGAAACTTGGCGAAGCGTGGAAGCCGTACCGGTCGGTCGCGTCGTGGTATCTGTGGCAGACGCTTACGAGCTAGTCATCTGGTCATTGAAAATCCGGGGGCGCTTTTGAACCGCCTACGCATCTTCGCCAAGCGTTCGACTGGGACGCTCACTCAACACCGCCGCCTTGACACGAACCGTTGCTGTATGGTCTTTTGGTTTTCGTGGCGGATTCATCACTTCCACCTGACCCGATGTTTTGGCCGCCAAAGCGTACGCGACAACTTGGCGTGTTGATTTTTGTGGCCAGCCTGCTCGTGGCCGGTGGTCTTTACTTCGTCGAAACGCGCGCCGCTGGAACTCCTGAAGAACAGATCCTCGCGGGGTACGCCCGTCAGCGCAACTATGACATGGGGGTGCTATACGGACGTGGCGGCCGCGACTTGATGGAGACGCTCGAAAGCGCCAACTCGCCCGCGGGCCATGCGGTGCTGATGGTTAGCGCTGGCGCGATTGCTCTGTGGATCTGCTTTTACCGCGCGACGTTGGTGGAAGAGGATGAGCGCGCACGACGCTAGTCATCTGATCCAATGACCAGATGTTGCTTGCTGCTTTGCCGCGAGCAGCAAGAGTCCAATCGCGATCGCGATGAGCGTGCCTCGTTCGCTGACGAGCGTGTCGAGGAGCGTGAAGCGGCCAGCGCCAGCGAGCTGTTTGGGAGCGCCGACGCGTGGCATCCAGCGCGGAACCTGTCGTTGATAGACGCGGTACGGTTCGCCCAGCCGCAAGTCAAGTAGCTGCTCTTCCCATCGGACGATGGCGTGATACTCGAGGGAGAGGAGGACGGCGACAACGGGCGCGAGCCAGAGCAGTTGCGCGGCGAGCGTGAAGCCAATCCACAGCAGGATGTTCCCGAGATACAACGGGTTGCGGACGAGCGAGAACGGACCAGTGTCGATGAGCGGTCCGAGGCGATCGCTGCGGGTGCGTGAAATCGCGCCGATGTGCTGCACGCCCCAGATGCGCATCAGCTCTCCGGCGGCGATGGCAAGCACCCCGGCGAGCGTGAGCGGCGTCCAGAAACTGGTGACGTGGGGTGGCGCGGGGATGAGCAGCAGCGCCAGCGCAATGGGTAACGGGATCGAGGTCCGGCGTTTGAACAGCCAGCCGCCCATCCGTGCCAGCGTGTCGCCATCCTGTTGGTCTATCTGCACTTTCGTCGTCAAGGCGACCCCAGAGTATAGCAAACGGGGTTTGGTATAATTCGGACTTTCGTGGTCGCACATCGCCGATGTCCTTGTCTTCCTCTCTTTCTGTTGCCGCCCGTCCTGCCGTATCCGTCCTTGATTTGATCGGCCATACGCCGCTTGTCAGGTTGAGCCGGTTCGAGCGGGAGACGCCCGGCGTCGAGCTCTACGCGAAGGCGGAATGGCAGAATCCGGGCGGGTCGGTGAAGGATCGCGCCGCGGCGCGGATGATTTTTGACGGCGAGACATCCGGACGTCTTCGTCCCGGGCTCACCATCGTCGACGCGACGTCCGGCAATACGGGCATCGCGTACGCAATGGTCGGCGCGGCGCGCGGCTACAAGGTCAAGCTGTTCCTGCCGGAGAATGCGAGCCCCGAGCGCAAATTGATCCTGAAGGCGTTTGGCGCGGAGCTCGTGCTCACCAGTCCGCTCGAAGGGACCGACGGCGCGATTCGCGCGGTGCGCGATCTCGTCGCGCGCGAGCCGGAGAACTATTTCTATCCGGATCAATACAGCAACGATGCGAACTGGCGCGCGCACTTCGAAGGAACCGGGCCGGAGATTGTCGAGCAGACCGGCGGACGGATTACGCACTTTGTCGCGGGGCTTGGCACGAGCGGGACGTTCATGGGGACCGGCCGCGCGCTGCGCGCGTTTAATCCCGCCATCAAATTGATCTCGTTTCAACCCGATTCACCGTTCCATGGCCTCGAAGGGCTGAAGCACATGGAAACGGCGCTGGTGCCGGCGATCTACGATCCGTCGCTCGCGGATGAGGATGTTCGGGTTAGCACCGAAGAGGCGCATCGCTTCGTTCGCCGGCTCGCGCGCGAAGAAGGATTGCTTGTCGGCATTTCGGCCGGCGCGGCGCTCGCGGCGGCGCTCAGTGTCGCGCGCGGTCTGGACATGGGCGTTGTCGTCACGGTGTTTCCGGATGGCGCGGAAAAATATTTAAGCGAGTCGTTCTGGAGCATTGACGAATGAGCGAACGTCGCGCGTGCCTGCTCGGTGCGGGCGTATCTACGGTGATTCGGCGTCATGGCGAGGAGACGTTTCCGCACGAGTGCTGCGGCGCGCTCATCGGCAAGGACGGTGTGGTGACGGCGGCGGTGCCGTTGCCGAACACGACCGAAGAAGGACCGCGGCGCCGGTTTCTGGTGCGGCCGTCCGATTACATGGCGGCCGAGCGCGCGGCGAGTGCGCATGGCGGCG
>JAISPN010000290.1 GCA_031274845.1 Acidobacteriaceae bacterium | reverse complement strand
CGTCACGCCCGATTGCTCGCGGCCTCTGGATTCAGGACGTTTGGCGTCGACATTCAATTCGACGCCGTCCGCGAAGCGGTTTCCCGCGCGGCCGGCGACGGCCTCGCCGTCCACGGCTGGTGCGCCGACCTGACGCAATCCCCACTCCCGGACGCCACCTTCGATCTCATCCTCGTCTGCCGCTACCTGCAGCGCGATCTGTTTCCCGCGCTCGCGCGGGCGCTTGTGCCGGGAGGCGTGTTGCTCTACGAGACGTTCACCGTCACACAACGCGCGCACGGACGTGGACCGACCTCGGATGAGTACTTGTTGCAGCCGGGCGAACTGCCCACGCTCGCACGCGGCCTGACGCGGTTGTCTTACGAGGAGATCGACGAGCCCGACGCGGTGGCGCGGCTCGCCGCGCGGCGCTGACAGAGCCGCTCGTAGTCTTCGCGCGGCAGCGTCACCGCGCCCGGTCCGCCTCCCCCGTGTTCCTCGTCGGCGTGAAAATCCGATCCGCCGGTCACCAACAAACCGAGCGACCGCGCCAGCGCGAGATAGCGCGCCGTGGTGTGCTCGTCGTGCTTGCTGTGGTACACCTCGAGCGCATCGAGCCCCGCGGAGGCGTACTCGGGAATCCGGTCGTCCACCTTGCTGAGCAGCGGATGCGCGAGCGAGGCGAGGCCGTTCGCCGCGTGAATCTCTGCGAACACCTCCTCTGGGCTGGCGCCGATGCGCGGCACGAAGGCCGGCGTCCCGCGCGACAGCCACTTCTCGAACGCTTCGCTGACGCTTGCCACGAACCCCTTCGCCACGAGCGCGCGCGCGATGTACGGACGTCCAATCGCCCGGGACGCATCGTCCACCCCCGGCTTCAGAATCTCGTCGACGTCGAGCGGCATGCCGAACCTGGCGAGCGTGGCCACCATCTCTCGAACGCGATCCACGCGATGCTGCCGCTGCCTGGCGAGAAAGGTTTCAAACGGCGTGGACCGCGTATCGACGAAATACCCGAGCACGTGGACGTCCGCTCCGCCAACCACCGAGGTAATCTCGATACCCGCGACGAACTCGATCTCCGCGGCCTCGCACGCCGCGCGCGCCCTCACGCACCCGCCAACCGTATCGTGATCGGTGACAGAAAGCACGCGCACGCCCGCCTCCGCCGCGCGCGCGACAAGTTGCTCCGGCGTCAGCTTTCCATCGGACGCGGTGGTGTGCATGTGAAGGTCAATCACGGCTTCGTCTTCTTCCTCTTCCCCATCCGCTCGCGCAACGACCGGTACTCGGCCATCAGCAGATCGCGGTGCTCGCGTTCCTCGTCCGCGAATTCCAGAAAGATCCGCTTCCCTTCGGAGTCTTCGAAGCGTTCGCCGTAGCGTTTGAAGAACTTGTGCGAATCGCGCTCGCAGCGGATGCCGATGAGGAGCGCCTGTAAATCGTCGATGCCCGCGCGCAACCGCTCGGTGCCGTCCGCGAAGATCCCTTCCGCGGCGCCTTTGAAGAAGAGAAACGTCGGCCGATCCTCAAGCAGCGGATCTTCCGCGAGCAGTTCGCGGTACCGCCGCTCCAGCGTGCCGAGGTGTGCTTGCTCGTCTTCGGCGAGTTTCCTGAACACATCTCGGCCACGCGCGTCTGTCGTCAACCTGGCGGCGCGCGTGTAGAACGCGAGACCGCTGCGCTCGGTCGCCACGGCGATGCGAAGCGCGTCGCGCGCGAACACCCGCTCGGTCGCCTCGCCGTCGAGCGGCATCGCCTGATGACCGGTGCGGCACTCCTCGCACGTCCCGAACACCTGAATGATCGTCTGCGACGGCGCGAACTGCCGCACGGCCGCGATCTCTTCGATTAGCGTTTCGACATCGGAGCTTAAAAACTCCGACGAACGGTGACACGTGTTGCAGACGAGATGGAAATGACGGGGATGATGGAATGAGGGTTCGAAGCGGGATCGCCCTTCGCCAAAATCAACTTTTCTGGCGATGCCCGCTTCCACCATCCACTGCAGCGTCCGGTAGACCGTGGCGCGGCCGATGCCGGTCTCCTCGCGCCGGACGAGGTCGTACAAGTCGTCGGCGCTCAGGTGACCTTTCTGCTGCAGGAAGAGATTCAGGATGAGGTCGCGTTTGCTCGACCGCTTCCCACCGGCCGGACGCAGGCCGGAGTAGTCCACGCGCTAGTCGACCGAGAACGACGAACCGCACCCGCAGGTCGACGTCGCGTTCGGGTTCTTGATGGTGAAGCCGCCGCCCGTCACCGTGTCGACGAAATCGACTTCGGCGCCGTTCAGATAGCGGACGCTGATCGGATCGACGAACAGCTTGACGCCGTTTGATTCGTAGACCTGATCGCCAGACCCCTGTCCGGCCTCTTCAATCATCAGGCCGTACTGGAAACCCGAGCAGCCGCCTCCTTGCACGAACACGCGCAAGCCGCTGCCGGCCTTGCCTTCTTCCTGCAAGAGCTCGTTGATTTTGGTTGCGGCAATCTCTGACACGTTAATCATTGTTGAAAATCCCCCCGCCCAATGACTGAGTAAACAGGCTCCAATTATACCCGCGGGCGCAGCATTGCCCGAAGCCCGCGCGACGGCGACGATGTGGCCGCCGCTCATCCCCCAATTGTTTCAAGGTGCGCGCCCGATTCCTGCTCGATGTCCTTGTGCAGGCTGTTGCCGTGCGCGTCCATCGTGACGATGGCCGGGAAGTCTTCGACGTGCAGATGCCACATCGCTTCCGGCGTGCCAAATTCGAGCAGCGACACGCCATCGACGCGCTTAATCGACCGCGCGTAGAACTGCGCGGCGCCGCCGATTGCGTTGAGGTACACCGCGCCATGCTCCTTGAGCGCGGCGAGCGTCTTGGCGCCCATCCCTCCCTTGCCGATCACCGCGCGGATGCCGTACCGCTTGAGGATCTCCCCCTGATACGGCTCCTCGCGAATGCTCGTCGTCGGTCCCGCCGCCGTCACCCGCCAGCGCTCGCCTTCTTTCACCACGACCGGCCCGCAGTGGTAGAGCACCGACCCGCTCAGATCGACCGGCGGCTCGTGCGACATCAGGTGATGGTGGACTTGATCGCGCCCCGTGAACATCCGGCCCGAGACGAGGACCACATCGCCGACCTTCAACGCGCGCACCGACGCTTCGGTCAGCGGCGCATCCAGCTTCACCTCGCGCCCGGTACGCGTTAGCCCCGCCTGATCGAACATCGGGATGATCGGGTGCGACGGATCGCGATACAACCAGTGCTCGATTGCGCCGGTCGTCGCGTTGAGCATCACGCCCAGACGCCGGAACGCCCAGCAGTTGTAGGCCACCGACACGAAGAAGCTCGCCGGCAGACGATTGAGCGCGCCGACCTTGCAGCCGATGAGCGTCACCTTGCCGCCAAATCCCATCGGGCCGATTTCAAGATCGTTCACCGTCCGCATGATCGAGGCTTCAAGCTCCGCCAGCCGGGTATCTGGATTCACATCGTCGAGCGTGCGGAACAACTGCTCTTTCGCGTGGGTGTAACCCGACGTGCGATCGCCGCCAATAGCGACGCCCACCGCGCCGGGGCTGCACCCCTTGCCCTGCGCGTTCCACACGGCGTGCAAGATGCACTTGCGCACACCGTCAAGCGACCGGTCGGCGCGGCCAAGATGCGGCAGATCCATCGGCAGCGCGTACTGCGCGTTCGTGTTCTCGCAGCCGCCCCCTTTCAGGATCAACTTGATCTCGATGTCGTCGCGCTCCCACTGCGCGAAGTGGATGACCGGCGTCCCCGGCCCAAGGTTGTCGCCCGAGTTCGTGCCGGAGATCGAATCCACGGAGTTGGGACGCAGCTTGCCGCGCCGTGTCGCTTCGGCGATCGCCTTGCGGATCTCCTCGCGCATCCAGATCTGATTGGCGCCAACCGGCGCATGGACCTCGAAGGTCGGCATGCCCGTGTCCTGACAAATGGCGCCTTCACCGTCCACGGCCAGATCGATGTTCTGCGCGATGATCGTCAACGCCTGCGACGCACGCGTCCCATGAGGCTCCACGCCGCGCGCATGACGCATCGCCGCGCGCACATCCGGCGGCAAATCGGTGGAGGTGCGCACGATCAGTTGCAGGACGCTGTCAAAAAAGAAAGGGAGCATAGGCGGGCCAGTATAATTGCAGGAAATCCCGATCATGAAACGGCTGCTTCTCGCAGTGCTTGTCGTCGCGCCGGTGACACTCGTTGCGCAAGAGCGCACGCTACAGCCACGTCCTGGCGGCGCGCCTGCTTCGGTGCGTCCGCCCGCGCCACAACCGCCGCCACAGCAACAGCCGCGTCAAACGCCGCTACTCAAATCCCAGAGCGGCCGGCTGTTTCCGCCAAGCGCGCTCGGCCTGCTCGAAGCGCCAGACCGTGATGAGTGGAACAAGCCTGACCTCATCATGGACGCCCTCGGCATCGCTGACGGCTCGATCGTCGCCGACCTTGGCGCGGGCAGCGGATGGTTTACCGTCCGCCTCGCGCGGCGCGTCGGGCCGAACGGCCTCGTCTACGGACAGGACATCCAGCCGGAAATGATCGAGGTCATCAACCGTCAAGCGCAGCTCGAAGGGCTGAAGAACGTGCGGACGGTGCGCGGCACGCAAACCGATCCGAAGATTCCGGGCGGGCTCGATGCCGTCTTGATCATGAACGCGTTTCACGAGATGGACGATCCCGCCCATCCAAACGTCATCGTCACCTTTCTGCAGAACGTCGCGCGCACGCTCAAGCCGCAAGGACGTCTCGGCATCGCCGATTTCCTGCCCGGTGACGGCGGCCCCGGTCCTTCTGCCGCCGAACGGGTCGACGAGCAGCGCGTGATGCGCGCCGCGGAAGCGGCCGGCTTGTCGCTGCAGACGCGCGAAATGGTGCCGCCGTTCCAGTATCTGCTCGTGTTCACCCGAGCCGCCGCGCCGTCCAAACGATCGTCGTAAGACACCATGGGCTTGATTCCGACGGCGCTGACAATCGCCGGCAGCGATTCAGGAGGCGGCGCCGGCATTCAGGCCGACCTTAAAACGTTTGCCGCCTTCGGCGTCTACGGCACGAGCGCCATCACAGCCGTCACCGCGCAGAATACGCAAGCGGTCGTCGCGTGGGAGCCGGTCAGCCCCGCGCTGGTCGTCGCGCAGATCGAAGCGGTCGCCGCCGACATCGACATCCACGCCGTCAAGACCGGCATGCTGGCGACACCCGCGCTGGTCGAAGCGGTGGCCAATACGATCGCGGCGCGCGCGTTCCCGGCGGTTGTCGTCGATCCGGTGATGGTCGCCAAAAGCGGCGACCGCTTGCTGCAGGACGCGGCCATCGACGTGATGAAACGATTCCTGCTGCCGCGCGCGATGGTCGTGACACCTAATCTGCCGGAAGCCGAAGTGCTGAGCGGTCTCACGATCCGCACGCGCGACGACATGCGCGCGGCGGCCGTCGCCATTTACGCGCTGGGGGCGCAGGCGGTCGTCGTCAAAGGCGGCCATTCCGGCGGCGACGAGATCGTCGATCTGCTCTATGACGGCGCGACGTTCACCGAGTTTTCCATCGCGCGCGTGCCAACGCGCAACACGCACGGCACCGGGTGCACGTTCGCCTCGGCCATCGCCGCGTCGCTCGCGCGTGGACGCACACTGCCGGATGCGGTCGCGCGCGCGCAGGCGTATGTCGCCGACGCCGCCCGTCACGCGCTGGCCGTCGGCCATGGTCACGGTCCGCTCGGTCATTTCCGGGGCGGTATACTGAACGAGTGAACGCACCCTTGCTGGCCATCGGGCCGGCGCCGCTCGATCTGCCAGCGCTTGTCGCCGCCGTCACCAGCCGCGGCGCGGAAACAGGCACGGACGGCGCGATCGCAAGCTTCATTGGCGTCGTTCGCAATCACAACGTTGGCCGCCGGGTGTCGCATCTTGAGTACGAAGCGTACGAACCGCTGGCGCTCCGGTCGTTCGAGCGGATCTCGACGGAAATCGCAGCACGCTGGCCGGGTGTCCGTCTTGCGCTGCACCATCGCATCGGACGAATCGACATCGGCAAAGCCAGCGTGGTGATTGCCGCGGCGTCCGCGCATCGCGGTCATGCCTGCGCCGCGTGCCGGTATGCCATCGAGCGCGTGAAGCAGATCTCGCCGATCTGGAAGCGCGAGTTTTTCGAAGGTGGCGACGTCTGGATCGAAGGCGCCACGGCTGATCCTGATGACGCGCAGGCGCTCGCGGACGCAGAGCGGGTCGCATGCGCGTGACGATCAAGCTGTTCGCGCGCTTGCGCGACATCACTGGCGTCGCGGAGTTGCAGCGCGATGTCACGGATGGCGCAACCATTCGCGATCTGTGGCGGCAGCTCGCCGCGGAATTCCCGGCGTTGGACGCCTACGAACGATCGATTTCAAGCGCGCGGAACGCTGACTACGCGCGGATGAGTGATGTGCTGGCCGACGGCGACGAGATTGCGTTCTTGCCGCCCGTGTCCGGCGGGTAAAGAGAAACGGTTAGTAGAGTTATGTTCGACAAGCTGGAAGCCACCGAACGCCAATACGACGAGCTGCTCGCCCGACTCGGCTCCGTGGAACTACAAAGCGACCCGGCGGAGTACCGGAAGCAGTCGAAGATCCTGGCCGACATCGAAACGCTCGTCGAGCGCTTCCGTGAATACAAGGTCGTGGCGCGGGAACTCGCGCAGGCCGAAGAGCTCGCCGCTTCGAGCGACGCCGACCTGCGGGAGCTCGCGCAACTTGAGCTCAAGGATCTGACCGCCCGACGCGACGATCTCGTGCGCGAACTGAAGATCCTGATCATCCCGAAAGATCCGAACGACGAAAAAAACGTGATGCTCGAAATCCGCGCCGGCACGGGCGGCGACGAAGCGGCGCTCTTTGCCGGCGAGCTGTTCCGGATGTATTCGAAGTACGCCGAGCGTCAAGGGTGGCGCATCGACGTGATGTCGATGAGCGACACCGGCATCGGCGGCGTCAAGGAAGTAATCGCCTCCATCGAAGGACGCGGCGTCTACAGCAAGATGAAATACGAAAGCGGCGTGCACCGCGTGCAGCGCGTGCCAGCAACCGAAGCCAGCGGGCGCCTGCACACGTCGACGTCAACGGTCGCGGTGATGCCGGAAGCCGAAGAAGTCGACGTGCAGGTCAACGAGAAAGATCTGCGCATCGACACGTTCTGCTCAAGCGGCCCCGGCGGCCAAAGCGTCAACACGACCTACTCCGCCGTCCGCATCACGCACATCCCCACTGGCGTGGTCGTCTCGCAGCAGGACGAGAAGTCGCAGATCAAGAATCGCGCGAAGGCGATGAAAGTGCTGCGCGCGCGGCTCTACGAAATGGAACTCCGCAAGCAGCAGGAAGCCATCGCCAAGGATCGGCGCAGTCAGGTGGGGACCGGCGAACGCTCGGAGAAGATCCGCACCTACAACTTCAAGGAAAACCGCGTCACCGATCACCGGATCAACTTCACGCTGTACCGCCTCGCCGACGTGCTGAACGGCGATCTCACGGAACTCCTCGACAGCGTCATCACGTACTTCCAGGCCGAAAAGCTGAAGGACGTCACGACCGTCTCCTGACGAGAGGCCGCGGAGCGCATGGAGACGTCCGACGCGCCACGCTCGATAGCCGAAGCGATCGCGCGCGCCCGTGAGGAACTCGTTCGATCCGGCATCGCCGCCGACGAAGCATCACTTGACGCGCGGCTGCTCGCGCAGCACGCGCTCGGCTGGGATACCGCGACGTTGCTCTCGCAGAACCACACGCCGTTCCCTCAAGAACAGGCCTCACGCTTTGATGCGGCTGTCGCCCGACGCGCACGGCGCGAACCCCACGCGTATATCACCGGCGAACGCGAGTTCTGGGGACTGCCGTTCCTCGTCACGCCAGACGTCCTGATTCCTCGGCCTGAAACCGAACTGCTCGTGGAACAGACGCTGAAGCGGTGCACCAACGCTTCCCGCACAGTGCGCGTACTCGATCTGTGCACCGGCAGCGGCGCGGTGGCGGTCGCCCTGGCCGTCGAGCATCCCGCGATTCACGTGGTCGCCACCGACATTTCGCTCGCCGCGATTGCCGTCGCCCGCCAGAACGCCGTGCGTCACAAGGTGCAGGATCGCATCACCTTCGTCTGCGGCGATCTCGCCTCCCCCGTCAGCGGACGCTTCGACACGATCGTCGCGAATCCGCCCTATGTACCTGATTCCGATCGTCGGGGTCTCCAGCCGGAAGTGCGCGACTACGAACCCGACCTCGCGCTTTTTGCCGGCAGCGACGGCCTCGACATCATCAGGCGCATCCTCGACGCCGCGCCGCGACTACTCGAAAGAGGCGGCCATCTCCTCATCGAACATGGGCAGGGGCAGCACGACGCCATCGCCGGGTTGATCTCGCCGCAGGGGCTACTGACAATGGAGGCGAGCGTCGGCGACCTGCGGCAGATTCCGCGGGTCGCCATCTTCGCGCTCAGGGAGCATGACCGTGTCTGACTGTCTCTTCTGCCGGATTATCCGGCGCGACATTCCCGCGTCGATCGTCTACGAAGACGATCGCCTGCTCGCCTTCAACGACATCAACCCGCAGGCGCCAACGCACGTGCTCATCATCCCGAAGCAACACATCGAGTCGCTGAACGCGCTCGCGCCCGGCGAGGACGCGATCGTCGGCGAGATGGTCCGACGCGCCGCCGCCATTGCCAATACACGTGGCATCGCGGAGAGCGGCTACCGCACGGTGTTCAACACCAACCGCGACGCGGGACAGACGGTATTCCACGTCCACCTGCACCTGCTCGGCGGCCGCAGTCTGACGTGGCCGCCGGGATAGTCATCTCACCCTCTGGTCATCTCGTCACTGAGCGGCCCTGGGGGCTTCGATGATTTCGATCGCGTCGAGCGCGCGAAAGTCTTCAGGGTTGCTGGTGAGAAGCGGCAGGCGATGTTCATGCGCCTGAGCGGCAATCCAGAGATCGTTAGACCGTGGGCGCGGAGTACGGCCCGCGACCCTCATCATGGTTGCGAGCAAACCGAATGACCGCGCGGTCTCGCGAGTCACCGCGAGCACTGACATACGCTCGACCGCGCGCAGAAGCGCCATGCGTGCGGCCCGTTCGCTCGCATCGTTTGGAATATGCGTGCCGAACTCCAGTTCGCCAAGTGAGATGGCCGACACATGGACCCGTTCAGATCCAGCGAGGCTGTAGATCTCGTCAAGGTCGAGGATGCCCTGACTGGCATCGATCCAGACACAGGTGTCGACGATTATCTCTGCCACGGATCGCGCACCTCGTCACCGAAATCGTCATGGCGAATATCAGCCTTGTAGCGCTCGGCAATACCGGGCGAGAGTCTTGGAAGACGCTCGAACGCGTCACGCAGCGTAACAGCGCGCGCGGGAGGAGTGATTATGCCCAGCACCGTGTTATTGCGCGTGATCGAGATCGACTCGCCCCGCGTCAGCATGTCGAGCACCTGATTCGTGCGCCGCGCGAGATCGGTCGCAGTGACGGTCGCCATGGAGACCTCCAACTAAGCAATATGCATATTACGTAATTTACTGAATTTACGCAATTTGCGTATTTCGTCTAATCCGTCTGGCGATTCGGGCAGATGCGTCTAGGTGAAGCATGGCAACGAAGCGCAAACCGTTCAAATTGCCTCAATCGCTCAATAACCAGATCACCTGATGACCAGATCGCGGTGTTCGGTTTTGGTCACTCGTTCGTTAATACATATGTAAGCAACGGTACGCCGGCGCACTTGCCTGAGCGGCCGTTTTTTTAAAACTGCTCCCGAGGGGAGCT